>CAJPJN010000085.1:0-6888 GCA_905369855.1 Streptococcus oralis
GGATAAAGGTGTTCCAGCAACAGTAGGAAATCAGGAAGCACCAGTTCGTGAGAAAACAGAGCATCCAGTACAGAACTTAGCTAATAACCAGACTACAGAAAGAAAGGCTTCAGCAGTCAAAGAAGATCAAAATAGCTTACCAGAAACTGGTGAGAGAGAATCTGATACAGCTATCTTCTTAGCAGGTGTTAGCTTAGCCTTGTCAGCAGCACTATTGACTGCAAAACGTAAAGAAGATTAGACTTTATCTCTAAAGCATTCTGATTTTTATAAATTAATCGAGGATTAAAACTTGAATCTATAAGTAAGTAGAGCTACTATGATATAGAACCTCAATTTGAGGAGAAATATAGTAGATCCCTGCATGATAAAACGCATCGTATTAAGGTTTTGAATATGTACTGATCCCAAAAAGTTGGACAAATAATTATTGAAAGGATTTAGTTCTGTATTGGACAGGACTAAGTCCTTTTAGTTTTACCTTAATTCGTTTGTTGTTGTAGTAATCGATATAGTCTATAATGGCTTGTTCCAATTGATTAAGTGATTTAAAGTTTTTCTCATGGCCATAAAACATTTCGGATTTTAAAATGCCAAAGAAAGATTCCATCATACCGTTGTCTGGGCTGTTGCCCTTACGTGACATGGATGCTTGAATTCCCTTACTCTCTAGGAACCGATGATAAGAATCGTGTTGGTATTGCCAACCTTGGTCACTATGGAGAATCGTATTCTCGTAGTGTTTCTCTGTGAAGGCCTGTTCCAACATCGTTTTTACTTGTTCTAAATTAGGAGAACAAGAAAGATTAAAAGCAATAATTTCGCTGTTAAAGCCATCTAAAACAGGCGATAAATACAATTTCTGCGTGCTATTTGGAATGGCAAACTCTGTCACATCCGTATAACACTTTTCCATTGGTCTCGATCCTTCAAACTGGCGTTGAATGAGATTCTCTGCTTTCTTGCCAATCTCTCCTTGGTAGGAAGAATACTTTCGTTTACGGCGAATTCGAGCACTTAAACCAAGGATTTTCATCAGACGTTGGACCTTCTTATGGTTTACTATATGACCACGATTCCTCAATTCAAGAGTTATTCGGCGATAGCCATAATTTCCTTTGTGCTCAGTAAAAATAGCTTGAATTTCAGCTTTAAGATCTTTATCTTTGTCAAGCCCATCTAGTTCCTTCAACTGATAATAGTAAGTTGAGCGAGGTAAACGAGCCACTTCAAGAAGTAAATCTAGTCGAAATCCTCCTGAAGCCATTTCTCTAATTGTCTCTGCCTTTCTCGCTGTATAGCTTCGTCCCTGTCTTCCAGCTCTTTTAACTTTTTTAAGTAAGCTACCTCAGTACGTAAGCGTTCATTCTCCTCTTGGAGTCGCTCTAGTTCTGTCATTTCATCCCAAGTTTTCTTCCGTTTACGTCCCATTTTAGTTGGTCTCCCTCTTGTTTTCTCAACAATAGTATACCCGTTTTTCTTGTATTGTGCTAGCCAATTAAGAAGTATCGTACGACTTGGGAGGCCGTATTCAAGAGAAACTCTATCTTTAGTCCAGCCTTCATGTAAGACTTTATGAATCATTTCTTGCTTTAAATCAGGAGAATAGTAACGATTTTTTCCTTTTTTGACGAACTCTATTCCGTAACGATCAATCAATTTAATCATGTACCTAATATTAGAATTGTTTATCCCAAATTTATTTGAAAGCTTCTCTATGCTATATCCTTGTTTTCTAAGTTCATAGATCTGAACTTTATCATCATAAGTTAATTTCATAATAAAAACACCCCAAAAGTTAGATTTTTTCTGTCTAACTTTTGGGGTGCAGTTCACTTTTGAACTGGTTCCTTTTTTTATTTTCAAAATCTTGATTTAGGCTTTTTCACGAATGACCAAAACACCATCTTCCATGTCAGCTTCTAGGTGTTTAGCATCAAGGTTATCCAAGTGGAAGTCTGTGACTTTGTCACGGATTTGTTGTTCAACCACGCGACGGAGAGGGCGAACACCCATGACTTCATCATAGCCTTCTTCTGTGATATAGTCTTTAGCTGCTTGACTGACTATCAAGTCAATGTCTTTCTTAGCCAAGGTTTGGTTGACTTCCGTCAACATCAAGTCCACAATCTTAGAAAGGTCTTCCTTGGTCAAGTGTGAGAACTCGATAACTGCGTTGAAGCGGTTAAGGAATTCTGGACGGAAGAATGGTTTCAAACGATCCATCAATTCTGGTTTATCCGCATCTTCTGTCAAGTTAGCTTCGTAACCAAAGCCTGCGTTTGAAGTTGCGATAATCACCGTATTCTTGAAGTTGACAGTGTTACCTTGACCATCTGTCAAACGACCATCGTCCAAAACTTGAAGGAGAAGGGTGATGACTTGAGGGTCAGCCTTTTCAATTTCGTCGAGAAGGACGATTGAGTATGGATTGCGACGGACGCGTTCTGTCAAGGTATTGTTGTTGTCATCGTAACCAACATAACCTGCAGTTGTACCAATCAATTTAGATACGGCTGTGCGGTCGCTGTATTCTGACATGTCCAAACGGATGATAGCATCTTTCGTTCCGAACATATCAAGAGCCAATTGTTTAGCAAGTTCTGTCTTACCAACACCAGTAGGACCTACAAAGAGGAAGCTACCGATTGGGCGATTTCCTTCATCAAAACCAGCACGGTTACGACGGATAGCTTTTGCTACTGCTTCAACGGCCTTATCTTGACCAATAACTTTCGTCTGCAAACGATGACCCATATCTTTCAAACGTTCGATGTCCGTAGCCCCCATTTGAGATACTGGAATACCCGTCATACGTTCTACAGATTCAGCCACATCGTTGACACTTGCAGTCACTTTCATATCTTCTGTATGGTTTTCGATTTTCTTTTCCAATTCTGCGATGCGTGTTTTATAGTTTAGAGCTGCTTCAAAATCTTCTGCCTCAACTGCTTTTTCTTGCTTGTCTTTTTCCGCCTCAATTTCACGTTCAACAGCATGAACATCTGTTACTGGATGCTGAGCTGCCAAGTGAGCCGCCGTAACATCGACAAGGTCGATAGCCTTATCTGGCAAGCTACGTTGTGGAATATATTGAACAGAATAATCCACCGCTGCTTTCAAAACTTCGTCTGGCAAGATGACATTGTGGTGTTGTTGATAGAGGTCACGAATTCCTTGAAGGATTTTATATGTATCCTCTGCTGAAGGAGCATTGACCTTGACTTCGTTGAAACGACGAGCAAGAGCTGCATTCTTCAAGATAGTATTACGGTATTCATCTTGAGTAGTTGCGCCAATCACTGTCAATTCTCCACGTGAAAGAGCTGGTTTCAAGATATCAGCAAGACCTTTAGACCCTTGACCATCACCTGTGCTACCAGCACCAAGAATTTGGTGAATTTCATCAAAGAAGAGGATGATATTTCCTGCTTCTTTCACTTCGTTGACTAGGTTTTGAACGTTTTCTTCAAAGCTACCACGGTATTGAGTACCAGCCTCAAGACCAGAGATATCAATGGAAATGATTTCCTTATTCTTAATAGCAGCTGGAACATCACCATTCACAATGGCTTGTGCTAAACCTTCGACAACGGCTGTCTTACCAACGCCTGCATCTCCGACCAAAACAGGATTGTTCTTGGTACGGCGCGAGAGGATTTCAGATGCTTCTTGAATTTCCTTGTTTCGTCCGATAACAGGATCCAGCTTTCCCTCACGCGCTTCTGCAGTCAAGTTTCGACCTAGTTTTGCAAGTACACCGTCTTGTTTCATACCTGATGCCTGTTGTGGCATTTTTCCATCAACTTCTGCATTTCCTGGCAATTGGCCAGTTGCACGATAGTGAGCAAATTCCTCAGGTGTGACTTCGCGTCCATTAATTAAGTAACGGCGATTTTCAGAACTATATCCACGCATACCACCCATCAATTGGTTAAATAAATCATCCATGTTGTTAAAATTATTAAAGTTGTTGTTCATATTCTTTACCTCTTTTTGTTATTTATTATTACTGATATTGACTATCTTTGACCTTTGTTTTAAAAAATTTAGACTAGCTAGATTGCTACTCTACGTACTATTTCTGGTTTTTCTTTTTCAAGCAGGAGTAGACTATCTTTACTTCTGAAGATTTCTAGATTAAACATAGACCCCACCTCTTTCTATTTTACTTTAAATAAGTGTTCTAGTAAGGCTTTCATTTACCTTACGTTCATAATATACTACATTAGTCAGAAAAGGTCAAGAATTTTGACTTTAATTGACCAATGTTTTTTATACTCTTCGAAAATCTCTTCAAACCACGTCAGTTCTATCTGTAACCTCAAAACAGTGTTTTGAGCACTTCTTAGTTTGCTCTTGATTTTCATTGAGCATAAGTGTTCTAGTAAGGCTTTCATTTACCTTACGTTCATAATATACTACATTGGTCAGAAAAGGTCAAGAGATTTGACTTTAATTGACCAATATTTTTTAAACAGCAAAAACACCCTGAAACATCAGGGTGCCATTCTTATCTCAAATACAAAATTGCTAGGGTCAGGAGACTTGCTAGAAGCCCCACTCCCCAAAAGAAGAAGTCAACCTTCCACTCGCTCCAAGGATTTCCTTTACCAGAAAATCCTCCAAGTTCAAAATGGTGATGCACAGGCGTCATACGGAAAATACGTTTGCCACCAGTCATTTTGAAATAGCTGACTTGCATCATGACCGAAGTTGTTTCAAAGACATAAACAATTCCGATAATCAAGAGAGTCCATTCTTGGTGGAGGGCCATAGAGATAGCTGCCAACATTCCACCTAAAGCCAAACTTCCCACATCTCCCATAAAGACCTTGGCAGGCTTATGGTTAAAGACAAAGAAACCGAGCAAGCCACCAATCATGGCAAGAATCACTAGAAGAATATCCATCTGACCTTGCACATAGGCAATAACTCCATAAGCTGACAAACTAATCACAACGGAAATACTAGCTAGACCGTCAATACCATCTGTCAAATTCACTGCGTTTGAAAAACCGACTAGCCAGAAAAGAGCGAAGACAATATAGAAAATCCCTAGATGCACTTGGTAACCAAAGACAGAGAGCATATCGCCCCCACGCTCATAGAAAAGGTAGAAAATGACACCACCTAGCAGCTGAAGAGCCAATTTCTGTTTGGGATTAAGGCCCTCATTGATTTTACGGAAGACCTTGAGGAAGTCATCTAAAAAACCAACCAAACCATACAAGACCAAAATAAACAAAACCATACCAACATTATTGGTCAATTGTTTTGAAAAAAGAGCGACGAGGAAACTCACCACAACTGCAGCAATGAGGAAAACAAGCCCCCCCATTGTAGGAGTCCCAGCTTTTGCCTGGTGCTGTTTGACATCCTCATGCATCTGCTGGCCTGTAATTTGCGCCTTTCTATAAAATTGGATAAAGGCCGGAATTCCTACTAAAGTTAGTAAAAATGTCACAATTCCAGCACTGATGGAAATAAACATATTAGTCTCCTAAAGTTAATGTAATTTTTTTAATGTCCTTGATAGCTGTGTTAGCACGAACATCTTGCTTCTGTACAGTAGAGCCTGAACCTTCAAATTCAAGTTCTATATTTAACCACTTAGAAAAAGCTTCTGCGGTTGCTTTTGTCCAACCATACATGTCTGGAATTTCTTCTACCTTATCCGATAAAAGGAGAACTTGTTGGTTTGGTGCAAGATTGGTCCCTTCTTCTACAGATGATTCTTTAATCTTTGTTCCAGTACCAACAACGATTGGTTGCACAATATTTCGACGTAAGGCTTCCGCCAAATCACCAGGTGAAATATCCTTGATGCTAGGCATGACATAAGCGCTTTGATTGGTTACCTGATCTAACGTTTTAGCGGTAGATTGCAGGTTAAGGGAATCTTTCATAGCCACCGCTCTTTCCAAGATAGGATTGGCAAATTCTCCCAACTGGATACCTGAATAATGTTCAGGTTGTTGAACCGTTACATACAAGATAAAATCAGGATTTTCAGCAGGGTTCATCGATACAGCCGAAAAAATGTAATTGGTCGTACCAACTAAGTAACCTCCATTTTTCTCATCGGCAATCTGGGCTGTACCGGACTTGAGGGCAACATTTTGACCAGGAACAGTTACAGTTGGCTTACCTGTGCTGTGGTTATGCATGGTTCCATAAACGGGATCTGTTCCTACCAAAACCATGTTGGTTCGAGTTAGATTGGCTGCATCTTTGGAAACAGGATTTCCTACAATCTCTTTTTGAGATTTCCGAACAGATTGGTCATTTGGGTCATATAAGGCACTGATAAATTTAGGTTCTAGCATGACTCCATCGTTGGCAATAGCCGTGAAGGCACGAATCATTTGCGTCTGGGTCACTGAAATCCCTTGTCCAAATGAACTCTGAGCAATATTTACGATATTGTCAGCCGGAAGTTGGCCTGCATATTCATCCGTCAAGCCAAAACGAGTCGGAACACCAAATTTAAAGCGACTTAGATAATCCAGCCAGGTAGCATCTCCCATCTTTTGCTCAAGAAGCGTCATCCCAACGTTACTTGAGTGCGCAAACCCTTGAGAAAAGGTCATCATTCCTCCGCCAGTTAATCCTTCATTGACATCCCAATCTCGGATAGTAGCATCTGCTACTTTTAACTCACTACTATTGAAGACTTCTCCTCCTGGGAAAGTATTATTATCAATAGCAGCAGCGAGCGTCATGACCTTCATGGTTGACCCTGGCTCATAGTTACTTTGATAAAGGATATCACGCCAAACAAAGTCCTTGGTAAGTCCTTCCTTAGTATCGGCATCAAAGGTTGGTCTCTGCGTCGTTGCAAGAATTTCCCCCGTTTTAGCACTAACCAAGGTAGCCGTCATATAC
>CAJPJN010000086.1:0-6803 GCA_905369855.1 Streptococcus oralis
ATTAGAGGTAAACAAGATGTTGTTGAGGCTGATTGCTATCGACATCATATTTTATTAAAATTATTGTTTGCAATGATGTTTGGTTGGACTTCGGATCGTTTTCAAAAACTATATGAATCAGGTAAAATTGACACTTCCTTATCTCTAGAAGTTGAAGTAACAAGTCGTTTTCATTTTGTTATGTTGACAATGGATACAAAAGAGCCAGTTGCTTTATCTCACCAGTTTAGAAAGGCTATTCGTAATTTCACAAAAGATTTAGATATTACAGAGGAACATCTAGATATTATCAAAAGAGAGATGTTTGGAGAATTTTTCAGTAGCATGAACTCTCTTGAATTTATTGCAACGCAATATGATGCTTTTGGACAAGGTGGGACAATCTTTGATTTACCAAAAATGTTACAGGAAATCACTTTAGAGGATGTCCTTGATGCTGGACATCATTTAATAGATGATGGTGATATAGTTGATTTTACAATATTCCCATCATAGCAACCTATCATAATCGATACTAGAAGGAAGGAATGACAAGAATGAGGAAAAAAACAATTGGTGAGGTTTTACGTTTAGCTAGAACCAACCAAGGGTTGACTTTAGAAGAATTACATAAAAAAACAGAAATTCAGTTGGATATGTTGGAAGCGATGGAAGCTGATGATTTTGATCAACTTCCTAGTCCATTTTATACTCGTTCTTTTTTGAGAAAATATGCGTGGGCAGTTGAGCTAGATGAGAGAATTGTCTTGGATGCTTATGATTCTGGTAGCATGATTACCTATGAAGAAGTAGATGTTGATGAAGAGGAGTTGACAGGTAGGAGACGTTCAAGTAAGAAAAATAAGACATCATTTTTACCTTTATTTTATTTTATACTCTTTGCCCTATCGATTGTCATTTTTGTGACTTATTATGTTTGGAATTATATCCAGACTCAACCGGAGCGTTCATCTGCGTCTAGTTATAGTGTAGTCCAAGCAACAAGCTCGACTAGTTCTGCAACTCCATCTTCAACTAGTAGTAGTTCATCAAGTAGTTCTTCTAATATTGAACCAGCTATAATAGTATCAGGTGAAGGAAATCGAGTAGAAGTTGCTTATAAAACGAGCAAGGAAACTGCAAAATTGCAATTGGCAGTTTCAGATGTTACAAGTTGGGTCAGCGTTTCAGAAAGCGAACTTGAGGGCGGTGTAACTTTATCGCCAGAGAATAAAAGTGCGGAAACAACAGTTTTAACTAAAAGTCCTGTGACCATTACTTTAGGTGTTGTCAAAGGTGTTGCTTTAACAGTAGATAATCAGACTGTTGATTTATCGAAATTAACAGCTCAGACTGGACAAATCACTGTAACCTTTACTAAAAATTAAGGAAAAACGAATGAAAAAAGAACAAATTCCCAATCTCTTAACAATAGGTCGAATTCTCTTCATACCTATTTTTATCTTTATTTTAACGGTAGGAAATTCGATAGAGAGTCATATAGTGGCAGCTATTATCTTTGCTGTTGCCAGTATTACCGACTATTTAGATGGATATTTAGCTCGTAAATGGAATGTGGTCAGTAATTTTGGTAAATTTGCAGATCCTATGGCGGATAAGCTACTAGTTATGTCGGCTTTTATTATGCTAATTGAGTTAGGTATGGCTCCAGCTTGGATTGTTGCAGTGATTATCTGTCGTGAGTTGGCTGTGACAGGTTTAAGGCTTTTACTGGTTGAAACTGGTGGAAGAGTTTTAGCAGCAGCAATGCCTGGAAAAATTAAAACTTTCAGTCAGATGTTTGCAATTATTTTCCTGCTATTACACTGGACTTTGCTTGGTCAAGTTCTACTTTATGTAGCCTTGTTTTTCACTATCTACTCTGGCTATGATTATTTCAAGGGTAGTGCCTATGTATTTAAAGGGACATTTGGTTCGAAATGAAATCAATAATTGATGTAAAAAATCTTTCTTTTCGTTATAAGGAAAGTCAAGAATACTATGATGTGAAGGGTATTACGTTTCACGTGAAACGTGGAGAATGGCTTTCGATTGTAGGGCATAATGGTAGTGGTAAATCAACGACGGTTCGCTTAATTGATGGCTTACTGGAAGCAGAATCCGGAGAGATTGTAATTGATGGCCAACGGCTGACTGAGGAAAATGTTTGGAATATACGTCGTCAAATCGGTATGGTTTTTCAAAATCCAGACAATCAATTTGTTGGAGCGACTGTTGAAGATGATGTTGCTTTTGGTTTGGAAAATCAGGGACTTTCTCGTCAAGAAATGCAAAAGAGAGTGGAAGAAGCTCTGGATTTGGTTGGCATGTTGGACTTTAAAAAGAGAGAGCCAGCGCGTCTATCAGGTGGCCAAAAGCAACGTGTGGCCATTGCAGGTGTTGTAGCCCTTAGACCAGCTATTTTAATCCTAGATGAAGCAACGAGTATGTTGGATCCTGAGGGGCGTAGAGAACTGATTGAGACAGTAAAAGGAATTCGGAAAGACTATGATATGACGGTCATTTCCATTACACATGATTTGGAAGAAGTTGCCATGAGTGACCGCGTATTGGTCATGAAAAAAGGGTCGATTGAATCAACCAACAGTCCAAGAGAACTTTTCTCTCGAAATGATTTAGATCAAATTGGATTAGACGATCCTTTTGCTAATCAATTAAGACATTCCTTGATCCAGAATGGCTATGATTTACCTGAAAATTATTTGACAGAAAGTGAGCTAGAGGATAAGCTATGGGAATTGCTCTAGAAAATGTGAGTTTTACATATCAAGAAGGGACTCCCTTAGCTTCAACAGCTTTGTCAGATGTTTCTTTGACGATTGAAGATGGTTCTTATACGGCTTTAATTGGCCACACAGGTAGTGGTAAATCAACTATTTTACAACTTTTAAATGGTTTATTGGTGCCAAGTCAAGGGAGTGTGCGGGTTTTTGATACCTTAATCACCTCGACTTCTAAAAATAAAGATATTCGTCAAATTAGAAAACAGGTTGGCTTGGTATTTCAGTTTGCTGAAAATCAGATTTTTGAAGAAACGGTTTTGAAAGACGTTGCTTTTGGACCGCAAAATTTTGGAGTTTCTGAAGAAGATGCGGAGCAGATTGCGCGTGAGAAACTGGCTCTGGTTGGAATTGATGAATCACTTTTTAATCGTAGTCCGTTTGAGCTATCAGGTGGACAAATGAGACGTGTCGCCATTGCAGGCATACTTGCCATGGAACCAGCTATATTAGTCTTAGATGAACCCACAGCAGGCCTAGATCCCCTGGGAAGAAAAGAGCTGATGAATTTGTTCAAAAAACTCCACCAGTCAGGGATGACCATTGTCTTGGTAACGCATTTGATGGATGATGTTGCTGAATATGCAAATCAAGTCTATGTGATGGAAAAGGGACGTTTAGTTAAGGGTGGTAAACCAAGTGATGTCTTTCAAGATGTTGTCTTTATGGAAGAAGTGCAGTTGGGAGTACCTAAAATTACAGCCTTTTGTAAACGATTGGCTGATAGAGGCGTGTCATTTAAACGATTACCGATTGAGATAGAGGAGTTCAAGGAGTCGCTAAATGGATAGTATGATTTTGGGGCGTTATATCCCAGGGGATTCGATAGTTCACCGATTGGATCCACGCAGCAAATTACTGGCTATGATGCTACTGATTTTGATCGTTTTTTGGGCTAATAATCCCTTGACGAATCTAATTCTTTTTATAGCGACAGGGATATTTATTGCCTTGTCAGGAGTATCTCTTTCATTTTTTATTCAGGGCTTGAAGTCTATGTTTTTCTTGATTGCCTTCACAACTATTTTTCAACTGTTTTTCATTTCTAATGGGAATGTTTTATTTGAGTTTTCGTTTGTGAGAATCACAGATTATGCTTTGCAACAAGCTGGAATTATTTTTTGTCGCTTTGTATTGATTATTTTCTTTTCAACTTTGTTAACTTTAACTACCATGCCTTTAAGTTTGGCATCAGCTGTTGAAGCTTTATTAGCACCTTTAAAGCGTGTGAAAGTTCCAGTTCATGAAATTGGCTTAATGCTATCTATGAGTTTGCGTTTTGTTCCGACCTTAATGGATGATACGACGCGGATTATGAATGCACAGAAAGCGCGTGGAGTGGATTTTGGAGAAGGAAGTATTGTTCAAAAAGTAAAGGCGATGATTCCTATTTTGATTCCTCTTTTTGCAACAAGTTTAAAACGTGCGGATTCCTTGGCTATTGCTATGGAAGCGCGTGGTTATCAGGGTGGAAAAGGCAGAAGTCAATACCGACAATTGGAATGGACTCGAAAGGATACGCTGACTATTCTTGTTGTTCTCGTACTTGGTTGTTGCTTATTTTTCTTAAAATCTTAGTAGCTTTCAGGAATTGATAAAAAAGTTACTGTAACAGTTTTTGATATAAAGGTAGGGATATGAACCGTTTTAAAAAATCAAAATATGTCATTATTGTTTTTGTCACTGTTCTGCTTGTGTCAGCTCTCTTAGCGACGACTTATTCAAGTACAATTGTGACAAAATTAGGAGATGGAATCTCATTGGTTGATAGAGTTGTACAAAAACCTTTTCAGTGGTTTGATTCTGTCAAATCAGATTTGGCTCATTTGACACGAACATATAATGAAAATGAAAGTTTGAAGAAACAGATTTACCAATTAGAAGTTAAATCAAATGAGGCGGAAAGTTTAAAGACAGAAAATGAACAACTGCGCCAATTGCTTGATATGAAGTCCAAGTTGCAAGCTACAAAGACTTTGGCAGCAGATGTTATTATGCGTTCTCCGGTATCTTGGAAGCAGGAGTTGACCTTAGATGTAGGCAAATCAAAAGGAGCTTCTTAGAACATGTTAGCTATTGCAAATGGTGGCTTGATTGGGAGCGTTTCAAAAGTAGAGGAGAACTCTACTATGGTCAACCTTCTGACAAATACGGAAAATGCTGATAAGATTTCTGTTAAAATTCAACATGGTTCTACTACAATTTATGGGATTATTGTTGGCTATGACAAGGAAAATGAGGTTCTTAAAATTAGCCAATTAAATAGTAATAGCGATATTAGTGCAGGCGATAAGGTGACAACGGGTGGATTAGGAAACTTTAATGTTGCTGATATTCCTGTTGGTGAAGTGGTTGCCACAACGCATAGTACGGACTATTTGACACGAGAAGTAACTGTTAAATTGAGTGCAGATACTCATAATGTGAGTGTGATAGAATTAGTGGGGAATTCATAATGAGACAGTTGAAGCGGGTTGGAGTGTTTTTATTGCTTCCTTTCTTTGTTCTAATTGATGCCCATATTAGCCAGCTTCTGGGCTCATTTTTCCCCCATGTACAGTTGACTAGTCATTTTCTGTTCTTATTTCTCTTATTTGAGACGATTGAAGTATCAGAATATCTCTATTTAGCTTATTGTTTTCTAGTTGGTTTAGTTTATGATATTTACTTTTTCCACTTGATTGGAATTGCGACTCTGTTGTTCGTCTTGTTGGGGGTATTTCTCCATAAATTTAATAGTGTTATTTTATTGAATCGTTGGACGAGAATGTTGGCAATTATTGTCATGACTTTTCTATTTGAAATGGGAGCTTACATACTTGCGATAGCGATAGGTTTAACTGTGGATAGTATGTCTTTGTTTATAGTCTATAGTTTAGTACCATCAATGATTTTGAACCTCATATGGATTATTACTTTTCAGTTTATTTTTGAAAAATTTTACCTATAAGAAAGAAATATAAATGTAACAAAGGCGTAATATTTATTATGTCTTTTTTTGGTATACTAGTATTGTCTTAAATAGAAGGAGTATCTACGTAATATGAAGAAAAAAATCTTAGCGTCACTTTTACTAAGTACAGTAATGGTTTCTCAAGTTGCTGTTTTAACAACCGCGCATGCAGAAACTACTGATGACAAAATTGCTGCTCAAGATAATAAAATTAGTAACTTAACAGCACAACAACAAGAAGCTCAAAAACAAGTTGATCAAATTCAGGAGCAAGTATCTGCTATTCAAACAGAGCAATCAAACTTGCAATCTGAAAATGATAGACTACAAGCTGAATCTAAAAAGCTTGAGGGTGAAATTACAGAACTTTCTAAGAATATTGTATCTCGTAATGATTCGTTGCAAAAACAAGCTCGTAGTGCTCAAACAAATGGAGCTGCAACAAGTTACATAAATACGATTGTAAACTCGAAATCAATTACAGAAGCTATTTCACGTGTTGCTGCAATGAGCGAAATCGTATCTGCAAACAATAAGATGTTGGAACAACAAAAAGCAGATAAAAAAGCTATTTCTGAAAAACAAGTAGCAAATAATGATGCAATTAATACAGTTATTGCAAATCAACAAAAATTAGCTGATGATGCTCAAACATTAACTACAAAACAAGCAGAATTGAAAGCTGCAGAATTGAATCTTGCTGCTGAAAAGGCTACAGCAGAGGATGAAAAAGCAAGTTTACTTGAGAAAAAAGCTGCAGCAGAAGCAGAAGCTAAAGCAGCTGCAGAAGCAGAAGCAGCTTATAAAGCTAACCAAGCAAGTCAACAACAAAAAGTCGTTGCTTCTGGAAATACAACTTTTACAGCAGAAGTTCAAGCAGTATCAACTACTTCTTCGTCATCTAGTTCGTCTGAATCATCTTCAAGTAGTGCTTCAGCGGAATCAACAAGCTATACTCCTGCACCAGTGAAACAACATCCGACATACAGTACAAATGCATCAAGCTATCCTGTAGGTCAATGTACATGGGGAGTAAAAACTTTAGCACCATGGGCTGGTGATTACTGGGG
>CAJPJN010000087.1:0-6799 GCA_905369855.1 Streptococcus oralis
ATAGAGGATAGGTACTATCTTTATAAGTAAAAAAGACACGACTTAGAAAAGTCTCTAACATCTTTTTATCTGCCATCTCAGATGGAAAATCAAATCCATACTTTTTAAATTCATATAAAATAGTATTTCTTGGAAGTGATAGATAGCTGAATTGATTAAAGCGCATATAACCTCCTTATGAAAAATAATTAAGGTTATTATATCAAAAAAATAGGATAAATGGAATCATTAAATGGGAAAGAAATTAATTCAATAATAATGAATATCGTTTATATGAAAAACAAGTACTATTCTATAGTCTAAAACAAGTTATCATAGTAAACAGATTGACTGGATGTGTCTTTCTATTTTAAAAGATATATTCACTTCTTGGGATAAAAAAGTAAAAAAATTACCAGAGCATTTGATTCTTTAGATGTATTTTTACTTTTTTCGTTCAAAAAATTTTACTTTAAGGATAAAATATAGACAGGATTCGATGCTTTTGTCTTTCTCTTTTTGAAAAATGGTATAATAAAGTGAGAAGGATAGAGGAGAAGTGTAAATTGATCGCACAACTAGATACAAAAACAGTTTATAGTTTTATGGAGAGCGTTATTTCGATAGACAAGTATGTGAGAGCAGCTAAAGAATATGGCTACACTCATTTGGCTATGATGGATATTGACAATCTTTATGGGGCTTTCGACTTTCTAGAGGTTACAAAAAAATACGGCATTCATCCTTTATTAGGGCTTGAAATGACTCTTTTAGTGGATGAGCAGGAAGTGAATTTGCGCTTTTTAGCTCTATCTAGTGTGGGCTATCAGCAGTTGATGAAACTTTCAACAGCCAAGATGCAGGGGGAGAAAGATTGGTCAGTTTTATCTCAGTATCTAGAGGATATTGCGGTAATTGTGCCTTATTTTGATGGACTGGAGTCGCTCAATATAGGCTGTGATTACTATATAGGGGTTTACCCAGAAACACTGGCAAGCGAATTTCATCATCCTATTTTGCCACTGTATCGGGTAAATGCTTTTGAAAGCAGGGATAGAGAAGTTTTGCAAGTCTTAACAGCGATTAAAGAAAATCTACCACTTAGAGAAGTTCCCTTGCGTTCACGACAAGATGTCTTTGTATCAGCAAATTCTTTAGAAAAATTATTCCAAGAACGTTTTCCGCAAGCCCTTGACAATTTAGAAAAGCTTATTTCAGGCATTTCTTATGACTTGGATACGAGTCTGAAACTGCCTCGTTTTAATCCAGCTAGACCAGCAGTAGAAGAGTTGAGAGAACGTGCTGAATTGGGACTTGCGCAGAAGGGGTTGACTAGTAAAGAATATCAAGACCGTCTAGACCAAGAATTGGCTGTTATTCATGATATGGGCTTTGATGATTATTTCTTGGTTGTTTGGGATTTGCTACGTTTTGGACGTTCGAATGGCTACTATATGGGAATGGGACGGGGTTCAGCAGTTGGTAGCTTGGTTTCTTATGCCTTAGATATCACAGGGATTGACCCAGTAGAGAAAAATCTGATTTTTGAACGTTTCCTCAATCGTGAACGCTATACTATGCCTGATATTGATATTGATATTCCTGATATTTATCGTCCAGATTTTATCAGGTATGTTGGCAATAAATATGGCAGTAAACATGCTGCTCAAATCGTTACTTTTTCAACCTTTGGAGCCAAGCAAGCTCTACGAGATGTATTGAAACGCTTTGGTGTGCCCGAGTATGAATTATCTGCAATTACTAAGAAAATTAGTTTTCGGGACAATCTTAAGTCGGCATATGAGGGCAACCTTCAGTTTCGCCAGCAAATTAATAGTAAGTTGGAATACCAAAAAGCCTTTGAGATTGCTTGCAAGATAGAGGGCTATCCAAGACAAACTTCTGTCCATGCGGCTGGTGTTGTGATCAGTGACCAAGATTTGACCAACTACATCCCTCTGAAGCATGGTGACGAAATTCCACTGACTCAATATGATGCTCATGGAGTTGAAGCTAGTGGGCTTTTGAAAATGGACTTTCTGGGACTGCGAAATTTGACCTTTGTCCAGAAGATGCAAGAGTTGCTTGCTGAAACAGAGGGTATTCACCTTAAAATCGAAGAAATAGATTTAGAAGACAAAGAAACGCTGGCTTTATTTGCCTCTGGCAATACAAAAGGTATCTTTCAATTTGAGCAACCTGGTGCCATTCGCCTACTCAAACGTGTGCAACCAGTCTGTTTTGAAGATGTCGTAGCAACTACTTCCCTAAATCGACCAGGTGCTAGTGATTATATCAATAATTTTGTAGCTAGAAAGCATGGGCAAGAAGGAGTGACGGTTCTGGATCCAGTGCTGGAGGATATTTTGGCTCCAACCTACGGTATTATGCTCTATCAGGAGCAGGTTATGCAGGTTGCACAGCGCTTTGCTGGATTTAGTCTTGGAAAAGCCGATATTTTGCGTCGAGCTATGGGGAAAAAGGATGCCTCTGCCATGCATGAGATGAGGGCTTCTTTTATTCAAGGTTCATTAGAAGCTGGACATACTGCGGAAAAGGCAGAGCAGGTTTTTGATGTCATGGAGAAGTTTGCTGGTTATGGTTTTAACAGGTCACACGCCTATGCCTACTCAGCCTTGGCCTTCCAGTTGGCTTATTTCAAAACGCATTATCCAGCCATTTTTTATCAGGTCATGTTGAATTCTGCCAACAGTGATTACTTAACAGATGCCTTAGAATCAGGCTTTGAAGTAGCGCCTCTGTCCATCAACACCATTCCCTATCACGATAAAATTGCCAATAAGGCCATCTATCTAGGATTGAAATCGATTAAGGGAATCAGCAAGGATTTGGCACTTTGGATTATTGAAAATAGACCCTATTCTAACATTGAAGATTTTATAGCTAAATTACCTGAGAATTATTTGAAACTTCCTCTGCTAGAACCTTTGGTAAAAGTTGGTCTTTTCGATTCATTTGAAAAAAATCGCCAAAAAGTATTCAATAATTTAGTTAATCTATTTGAATTTGTAAAAGAGTTAGGAAGTTTGTTTGGAGATACTATTTATAGTTGGCAGGAATCGGAAGATTGGACAGATCAAGAAAAATTCTATATGGAACAAGAGCTTTTAGGGATAGGTGTCAGCAAACATCCCCTACAAACTATCGCAAGTAAAACTATTTACCCGATTACACCAATTGGAAATTTGTCAGAAAATAGTCACTCCATTATCTTGGTAGAAATTCAAAAAATTAAAACTATTCGCACCAAAAAGGGTGAAAATATGGCTTTCTTACAGGTCGATGATAGTAAGAAAAAATTGGATGTCACTCTCTTTTCAGACTTATATCGACAGGTTGGTCAGGAAGTAAGAGAAGGAGCCTTCTACTATATTAAAGGGAAAGTCCAGTCACGTGATGGCCGTCTGCAAATGATTGCACAAGAAATAAGAGAAGCAGTGGCTGAGCGCTTTTGGATTCAGGTGAAAAATCATGAATCGGATCAAGAAATTTCACGTATTTTAGAGCAATATAAAGGCCCAATTCCAGTCATCATCAGGTATGAAGAGGAACGGAAAACCATTATATCTCCTCAGCATTTTGTGGCTAAATCTGATGAATTAGAGGCGAAATTAGGTGGAATCGTTATGAAAACGATTTATCGCTAAAATTACGGAAAATAGAAGAATTTTCCAATTAAATGTGATATAATCAGTAAGAATGTTAAAAGAAAAAGGAGCATAACCAATATGAAACGTATTGCTGTTTTGACTAGTGGTGGAGACGCCCCTGGTATGAACGCTGCCATCCGTGCAGTTGTTCGTCAAGCAATTTCAGAAGGAATGGAAGTGTTTGGTATCTATGACGGATATGCTGGTATGGTTGCCGGTGAAATTCATCCCCTAGATGCGGCTTCAGTAGGAGACATCATTTCTCGTGGTGGTACTTTCCTTCACTCAGCTCGTTACCCAGAGTTCGCTCAACTTGAAGGGCAACTTAAAGGGATTGAGCAATTGAAAAAACACGGAATTGAAGGTGTAGTTGTTATCGGTGGTGACGGATCTTACCACGGTGCTATGCGTTTGACTGAACATGGCTTCCCAGCTATCGGTCTTCCAGGTACAATCGATAACGATATCGTTGGTACTGACTTCACAATCGGTTTTGACACAGCGGTTACTACTGCTATGGACGCTATCGATAAGATTCGTGATACATCATCAAGTCACCGTCGTACTTTTGTTATCGAAGTTATGGGACGTAACGCAGGTGATATCGCTCTTTGGGCTGGTATTGCAACTGGTGCTGATGAAATCATCATTCCTGAAGAAGGATTCAAGATTGAAGATATCGTAGAAAGCATTAAATGTGGATACGAGTGTGGTAAAAAACACAATATCATCGTCTTGGCAGAAGGTGTGATGTCAGCAGCTGAATTTGGTCAAAAACTGAAAGAAGCTGGAGATACAAGCGACCTTCGTGTGACAGAACTTGGACATATCCAACGTGGTGGTTCTCCAACAGCTCGTGACCGTGTATTGGCGTCACGCATGGGTGCCCATGCCGTTAAACTTCTTAAAGAAGGTATCGGTGGTGTTGCGGTTGGTATCCGTAACGAGAAAATGGTTGAAAACCCAATTCTTGGTACAGCAGAAGAAGGAGCATTGTTTAGCCTCACTGCAGATGGTAAGATTGTGGTTAACAACCCACATAAAGCTGACCTTGAGCTATCTAGCTTGAATAAGAGCTTGTCATAATTTACAATTTAGTTAATAAGACCAAAAAGGTCATATATATAAAGGAGTCACAAAAATCATGAACAAACGTGTAAAAATCGTTGCAACTTTGGGTCCTGCGGTAGAAATCCGTGGTGGTAAAAAATTCGGTGAGGACGGATACTGGGGTGAAAAACTTGATGTTGAAGCTTCAGCTAAAAACATTGCTAAATTGATTGAAGCTGGTGCTAACACATTCCGTTTCAACTTCTCACACGGTGACCACCAAGAACAAGGTGACCGTATGGCAACTGTTAAACTTGCTGAAAAACTTGCAGGTAAAAAAGTTGGTTTCCTTCTTGATACAAAAGGACCAGAAATCCGTACAGAATTGTTCGAAGGTGAAGCTAAAGAGTATTCATACAAAACTGGTGAGAAAATCCGTGTTGCAACTAAACAAGGAATCAAATCAACTCGTGAAGTGATTGCATTGAACGTTGCTGGTGCTCTTGATATCTATGATGATGTTGAAGTTGGTCGTCAAGTTTTGGTTGACGATGGTAAACTTGGTCTTCGTGTGGTTGCTAAAGATGACGCAACTCGTGAATTTGAAGTTGAAGTTGAAAACGATGGTATCATCGCTAAACAAAAAGGTGTGAACATTCCTAACACTAAAATTCCTTTCCCAGCTCTTGCTGAACGCGATAACGACGATATCCGTTTCGGTCTTGAACAAGGTATCAACTTCATCGCGATTTCATTCGTACGTACTGCTAAAGACGTGAACGAAGTTCGTGCAATCTGTGAAGAAACTGGAAACGGACACGTTCAATTGTTCGCTAAAATCGAAAACCAACAAGGTATCGACAACTTGGATGAAATCATCGAAGCTGCTGATGGTATCATGATCGCTCGTGGTGACATGGGTATCGAAGTACCATTCGAAATGGTTCCAGTTTACCAAAAAATGATCATCACTAAAGTCAATGCTGCAGGTAAAGTTGTTATCACTGCAACAAACATGCTTGAAACAATGACTGAAAAACCACGTGCAACTCGTTCAGAAGTATCAGACGTATTTAACGCTGTTATCGACGGAACTGACGCTACAATGCTTTCAGGTGAGTCTGCAAACGGTAAATACCCACTTGAGTCTGTTCGTACAATGGCAACTATCGATAAGAACGCTCAAACTCTTCTTAACGAATACGGACGTTTGAACTCAGATTCATTCGAACGTAACTCTAAGACAGAAGTTATGGCTTCAGCTGTTAAAGATGCTACTAACTCAATGGACATTAAATTGGTTGTAACTCTTACTAAGACAGGTCACACTGCACGTTTGATCTCTAAATACCGTCCAAATGCTGACATCTTGGCATTGACATTCGACGAATTGACAGAACGTGGATTGATGTTGAACTGGGGTGTTATCCCAATGTTGACAGATGCTCCATCATCAACTGACGATATGTTCGAAATTGCTGAACGTAAAGCAGTTGAAGCAGGTCTTGTACAATCTGGTGACGATATCGTTATCGTAGCGGGTGTACCAGTTGGAGAAGCTGTACGTACAAACACAATGCGTATCCGTACAGTACGTTAATCTAACATTAAAAAGCCTATCATATCAAGCTTTCTAGCCTGTATGATGGGCTTTTTTGTATATGGGAAAAGTTTTCTACTTGTGATTTAATGCAACTGTAGCCAAAGAGTAAATCGTTGCGTGTTCCATACTTTTTGTGTGATGTGAGTATAAATCTGATTGGTAGTCTTAGGGTCTTTATGACCTACACGCGACATGATGGCATGAAGAGGATTATTGCTTTTTACAAGCAAACTAATAAGATATTGAGTGTAGATACAGATAAAAAACAACTCCCTGATGATTCAAGGAGTTGTCTATAGTTAAATTAGTTTTTTGAAGCTGCTTGGAATTCTGGATTTTGCCATGCTTCGTCAATGATAGCTTGCAATTCTTTAGCAGATGCTTGCATTTTTTGAGTTTCTGCGTCGTTCAATGGGATATTTACTGGACGAACGATACCATGTGCACCAACAACAGCTGGTTGACCGATAAAGACGTTCTCAACTCCGTATTGACC
>CAJPJN010000088.1:0-6776 GCA_905369855.1 Streptococcus oralis
GAGAAGGCCTGATGTATCCTTATCAATACGATGAACAATTCCTGGACGCAGAACCCCATTGATACCCGACAAGTCCTTAATATGATACATGAGAGCATTTACCAGAGTTCCACTGGTATGACCAGCACTCGGATGCACAACCATCCCCTGAGGTTTGTTAACGACAGCTACATCCTCATCTTGGTAGACTATTTCTAGCGGAATATCCTCAGCCACATACTCTAATACCTCTGGTTCTGGCACATGGTAAGTGACGACATCGCCCTCTTGGACAGTGTATTTAGCTTTCTTGACTTGGCCATTGACCAAGACCTGGCCTGATTTGATTTGTTCATTCGCGAGACTGCGTGATAATTCTGTCAAATCCGACAAAGCCTTATCCAAACGCAGTCCACCAGTTTCAATTTTAATTTCCATTTATTTCCTCTTTTAACATTGCAATCAATAAAATAATCACTCCAACAGTCAGATAGCTATCTGCCACATTGAAAATTGCAAAATTGATAAAGTCCAAGTGAAACATATCCACAACAAAGCCCTGACTGATCCTGTCAATAAAGTTTCCAAGACCACCTGCGATAATCAAGGTCAAACCCAAGACCATCCAGAATGAGTCCTCCATGTGTTTATGTAAATACCAAATGGCACCTACCATAACGACAAGTGTAATGATAGCAAATAACCACTGCTGATCTTGTAAGATAGAAAAGGCTGCCCCTCGATTTTGCAGGTAGGTCAAGCTAACGAAATTAGGAATCCAAGAGCGTACTTCACCCAGTGGAATCTGCTGGACGATATAGGATTTAACTAACTGATCCAGCGCAATCAAAAGCAATACAATAACTGCCACTATTCCTCTTTTTTTCATGATTTCCTCTTCTGATTAAAATATTCTTGCATGACTTCTACGAAGAGAGTCCCAGCTTGACTCAGCTCCACTTCTTCACGTTTGACATAAACCATGTGATTATCTAGGTTATCCTTGAGACGAATAACTGTAATGCCATTAACACTGTCACTATCTAAAAATCCAGACCCTGTCGCATAGGCGTCCGTCCGCTCCAAAATACCATTCAAGGTGGCACGGTCTGTCACATTAAACATCTGTGAGCTAGCACTGGTATCGACAAAATTCTCCGAATAATAAAGATATTCGTCTTTCTCTTGGGTAAAACGAACTGTCGGTAGATCCGCTAAATCCTCCATGACCAATTCCTCTTTCTGAGCCAAAGGATGTCCCTCGCGGAGATAAATATGGGTATGAAAGGGAATCAATTCAATGACCTCAAGGCCTAACTTTTCAACCCGTTGCATGATCCCTTTTTTATTTTGATTGTTGAGGTAGATAATCCCAATCTCACTATGCCCTTGCGCTACTTCGTCTAAGATTTGAACAGTAGTTGATTCAAAAATACGGAAGTTCTTATAGTCAGGATAGCGCTCTGAAAAAGCCGTAATGGTTGGTGGTAAGAAGTCATAGTGCTGACTAGCAATGGAAAATTCATCTTTTTCTTCCTCAGGATTGGCATACTGATTTTGAAAAATATCAAATCCTTTAACCAATTCTTGCGCTTTTTCATAAAATTCCATACCACGACGGGTCAAGAAAGTCCCTGAGCTGGTCCGACGGAAAATCTTAAAGCCCAACTCTTTTTCCAAATCACGAACAGAAATAGACAGACTCGGCTGACTAACATACATCTTTTCAGCAGCTTCACGGAAAGTACCACTATTGGCAATGGCAACAACATAGCGTAATTGTTGAATGTTCATCTTCTACCCCCAACTTCTTTATCTTTTCATTATACCATATTTTAGAAGTTTTCCAAAAAGGAAAAAAGTCTGGAAATTTTCAAGTCTAAGCGAATACTCCAATACCCCAATACAAGAATTAGAATGATATCTTTTTTCAGTCCTCAATTGATTTCAAGTAAATAAAAACAGCAAATCTTGTTGATTTACCGTTTAAAATATGATACAAGAAAAGCCTCTAACATTTTCTTTTTCCCTATAAATCAACTAGAAAAAGTCTCTTCAATCCTATTAGCTATATCTGGATTTACTTCCCAAATACCAGCATAAGGTTGCTCAATATACTGTCTTTTCTTCTTAGTATATAGATAGACTACACTATCCTTTTCTTCATTCTGATGATAAAACTTGATAATGATATAATCTTTAACATTTGTCGGTTGATCATTTACACTCTCCAAAGAGGTAGATTTTGACTGTTTCTGTATCTCCTCAATCAATTTTGAAATTTCTTCTCTCTTGTTGATAGTTTTAACATCTTCAGAGAGTTTTTTCTGCAGAGAAATAACAGAGATCTTTTCAGGTTCAGGAAGAATAAGTTTTTTCTTACTAACACAAGCAGATAAAACAAGAAAAGAGATTGAACAGACTATTATGGTGATAAGATGTTTCATACAAGTTTACATCCTTTCATTCTTCTTACTTTTTCTCTGAGATACAATTATAGCATCAAACCTTAGCACAAACCTTAGCAATTTTTACAATATCTTATTCCCTTATAAAATTCATTACTGTAAAAGGGGCAAATTCCACTATTTTATGATTGTATCTAAAAGATAAAGTAGCCGATAAATTCGCTTCTTACATAGGATTTTAGAATATGGGTACCAAAACAAAAAAACAGGCTCTCCGAAAACTCGGAAAGCCTTATTTTAAGCCGTTTCTAGCTTCCTCACCTTTACATTCAAGGCTCGGGATAAAAAGGTTCACTGGACCTTTTTATTTAGCGATTGGGTAAACAGAAACTTGTTTTTTATCGCGTCCTTTACGTTCAAAGCGTACTACGCCTTCAACTTTAGCGAACAAAGTATCGTCTCCACCACGTCCAACGTTTACACCTGGATAGATGTGTGTACCACGTTGACGGTAAAGGATTGATCCACCTGTTACAGTTTGTCCGTCAGCTGCTTTAGCTCCAAGACGTTTAGCTTGTGAATCACGTCCGTTTGATGTAGAACCTCCACCTTTTTTGTGGGCGAAAAGTTGCAAGTTGTTAAGAGTCATTTTTAACATAATGTTTTCCTCCGTGTTAGTTTTCTGTGATAACTCTGGTTTGGACGAACTCAGAAGAGTTCTCCGATAAGTTTGCCATACCTAAGAAAAATGATTCAAAGAATAACTGGGTCATTTCTCTCTGGTGTGAAGGAAGATCTTTTGGAATTTCAACCATCAGATAGCCACCTTCATCTTCGTTTAATTCTAGGATTGGTTCATAGCCTGCAAATTTTTCAATAGAATTGATAAAGTTAATGGCAAGCGTAGAAACCGATGCACACACGACATCTAAGCCGTATTCGCCACTCTCGGCGTGTCCAGTAATTTCCGCACTCCTCAGCTCGCCATCTTCGGCTCTCTCAAAGACTGCTTGTATCATGTGTTCTCCTTAAAATTAAGCGTTAATTGCGTTGATGACAACTTTAGTATATGGTTGACGGTGACCTTGTTTACGGTGGCTACCTTTTTTAGGTTTGTACTTGTAAGTAACAACTTTCTTTTGTTTTCCTTGTTTTTCAACAGTTCCAACTACAGTAGCTCCAGCAACAAGTGGAGTTCCGACAACAGTGTTTTCACCACCAACAAGAACAACTTCGTTAAAAGTAACTTCTTGACCAGCTTCAACGTTCAATTTTTCAACGTAAACTGCTTGACCAACTTCAACTTTAACTTGTTTTCCGCCAGTTTTGATAATTGCGTATGTGCTCATTATGCACCTCCTATGATTTTTATGGGTTTCCCCGAATTTTTTGTGAAGACTCGCCTAGCATCGTGGGACGAACCACTTAAACTTGAATAATCAAGCAACGATGTTCGTGCGGTTGCACAGGATCGTGCATAGTCAACTCTTCAAGTATAGCATATCTCCTATTTTCTTACAAGTAATAACACCTAAAATGAAGCTTTTTCTTTTACTTTTTTCCTCCACTTAGCAAAAAGCATACTGAGGTAAAAAAAGCTCATCATAATGGGAACACCAAGAATGGTCTTTTCATGATAGAAAATCGTCAAATAAGCTGAAAAGACAACGCCAAGGACAAAACTACTAAGCAGGCTTACAAAGATAATCCCTTCACGTAAAAAAGGAGTGTGCTTGGTTCGGAAATAATCTCCAAAAGCTAGCATTGTTCGTTTTATATTCCCTGTCATAAAAGCGTTATTATAGGCAATACCCGACACTTCTCCAAAAGCAGTTGTCACCAGTCCCATACAGAAAGCCAAGGGCGGTACTAGATAGATATTATCTACAGTTTGCGGCACAAAACCAATAATGATTGATAAGATTGCCAAAGGAATCAGTGACAGAATCGGTTTTTTCACAATTCTCAATTTTTCCTTATAAACAGTTAATAAAAAGACCCCCATCATAAAAGCTAGCAAGGTGAGAACCTTGTCCCTAACATCTGAAACATTATTTTGAATTAATTCTACTGAAAGAAAGACGACATTCCCAGTTTGTCCAGCTACAAGAGTATTCCCTCGCACAATAAACGTATAGGCATCTACATAACCTGCACAAAAAGTCAAAAAAAGCGCTAGCCTCTTAGACTGACGTGATATTTTTCTTATAGGTAATAACCTCATTTTCCCTCCCATTTCATTTACTCATCTCATTATTGTACCACTTTCTTTGGAAAAGTCCTAGTAGCTTATTTGAAATTTTTTACCCTCTGTTGGATAGTCCCGTCTATCTATGTTATAATGAAAGAAGGATTTGAAATCAGAAAAGGAGGAACTATGCTTAAATTAGGTGTCATCGGAACAGGGGCTATCAGTCACCACTTCATAGAAGCGGCCCATTCCAGTGGAGAATACAAGCTGGTCACAGTCTATTCTAGAAAACTAGAAACTGCGGCAACCTTTGCTTCTCGCTATCAGAATCTCCAACTCTTTGATCAAGTAGAGGACTTCTTCAAGAGTTCCTTTGATGTGGTCTATATTGCCAGTCCAAACTCCTTGCATTTTGCTCAGGCAAAGGCTGCTTTGTCTGCTGGTAAACATGTTATTCTTGAAAAGCCAGCTGTCACTCAACCACAAGAATGGCTGGATTTGGTTCAAACAGCTGAGAAAAATCACTGTTTTATATTCGAAGCGGCACGGAACTACCATGAAAAAGCTTTCACTATCATCAAAAACTTTTTAGCAGACAAACAAATTTTGGGAGCAGATTTCAACTATGCCAAGTATTCTTCCAAAATGCCTAACTTGTTGACTGGGGAGACACCAAATGTCTTCTCAGACCGTTTTGCTGGTGGAGCTCTTATGGATTTAGGGATTTATCCCCTCTACGCTGCCGTTCGTCTCTTTGGAAAGGCTCAGGATGCAACCTATCAGACTCAACAGCTTGACAATAGCATTGACCTAAATGGTGACGGAATCCTCTTCTACCCAGACTTTCAAGTTCATATCAAGGCTGGGAAAAACATCACTTCCAATCTTCCTTGCGAAATTTACACAACAGATGGAACCCTGACGCTCAACACAATTGAGCATGTTCGCTCAGCTATTTTTACCGACCACCAAGGAAATCAAGTCCAGCTCCCTATCCAACAAGCTCCCCATACGATGACTGAGGAAGTCGATGCATTTGCACACATGATCCAGCAACCAGATCTGAATCTCTACCAAACTTGGCTGGAAGATGCAAGTTCTGTTCATGAACTACTATTTACCATGCGCCAGACTGCTGGCATTAGATTTGAGGCAGAAAAATGAAAAACAAACTACCGACTGAATGGCAAGAACTGAGTGACCAACTCGGTTTCCAAGAATTCACCCCCATTCAAACTCAACTATTTGAGCCCCTTCTTGCTGGAGAAAACCTCCTAGGAGTGAGCCCAACAGGAACTGGTAAGACCCTAGCTTACCTCCTACCAAGTCTTCTCAGACTACAAAAGAAAAAAGCCCAACAACTCTTGATTCTAGCACCAAATACAGAACTTGCTGGACAGATTTTTGATGTATGTAAAACGTGGGCTGAAGCTATCGGCTTAACTGCCCAACTCTTCTTATCAGGTTCGAGTCAGAAACGCCAGATTGAACGCCTCAAAAAAGGACCAGAAATTCTGATTGGAACCCCTGGCCGTATCTTTGAACTAATTAAATTGAAAAAAATCAAGATGATGAATGTGGAAACCATCATCCTGGATGAATTCGACCAATTGCTAGATGATTCTCAGATTCACTTTGTCGAGAAAATCACTCACTACGCACCGCATGACCACCAACTCGTCTACATGAGTGCGACGACCAAGTTTGACCAAGAAAAGATTGCGCCTAACACACGTACCATTGATCTTTCTGACCAAAAATTGGACAACATCCAGCACTTCTACATGCAGGTAGATCAACGTCACCGAGTGGATATGCTACGAAAACTAGCTCATGTAGAGGATTTCCGTGGTCTGGTCTTCTTTAACAGCCTATCAGACCTTGGAAGCGCAGAGGAAAAATTACAGTATCGGGATATCTTGGCTGTTTCTCTAGCTAGTGATGTCAATGTCAAATTTAGAAAAGTCATCTTAGAAAAGTTTAAAGACAAGCAACTAACCCTGCTTCTTGCAACTGACCTTCTGGCTCGTGGAATTGATATCGATAACCTAGAATGTGTCGTAAACTTTGATGTCCCAAGAGATATCGAAACCTACACTCACCGTGCTGGACGTACTGGCCGTATGGGCAAAGACGGCTATGTTATAACTCTCGTCACTCATCCAGAAGAAATCAAAAAACTTAAAAAGTTTGCAAGT
>CAJPJN010000089.1:0-6768 GCA_905369855.1 Streptococcus oralis
ATAAAAGAGTAGATACAAACATTTTAGGGTGATAAAACGGCTGACCAAAGGAATGATATAAGGCGTCAAAGTAACAATCTTCCAAGGTATTCACCACTTTTTCAATAGTAAAGACGAGATGGTCTTGTGGCAAGAAAGAACTGATTTCTAGTGGTAAAGTTGTTTGATTTGTGTTATAGTGAATATGCATGGGATAGCCTTTCTAAATGGTTTATTGGGCAATTCTATTTTACCAAGACTATCGCAACCATGCAAAAAAGCAACGGCAAATCCGTTGCTTTTTTGGGAAATAAGGGACTATTGTCCCAGACTCTTTTATCGACTCATGAATTATTTAGCGATTTTTGCGAAGTATTCAAGAGTACGAACAAGTTGTGCAGTGTATGACATTTCGTTGTCGTACCATGATACAACTTTAACCAATTGTTTACCGTCAACGTCAAGAACTTTAGTTTGAGTTGCGTCAAACAATGAACCGTAAGACATACCTACGATATCTGAAGATACGATTGGATCTTCTGTGTAACCGTATGATTCGTTTGAAGCTGCTTTCATAGCTGCGTTCACTTCATCAACAGTAACGTTCTTTTCAAGAACTGCTACCAATTCAGTAACTGATCCAGTTGGAGTTGGAACGCGTTGTGCAGATCCGTCAAGTTTACCGTTCAATTCTGGGATTACAAGACCGATAGCTTTTGCAGCACCAGTTGAGTTAGGAACGATGTTTGCAGCACCAGCGCGAGCACGGCGAAGGTCACCACCACGGTGTGGTCCGTCAAGGATCATTTGGTCACCAGTGTAAGCGTGGATAGTAGTCATCAATCCTTCAACAACACCAAAGTTGTCTTGAAGAGCTTTAGCCATTGGAGCCAAGCAGTTTGTAGTACATGAAGCACCTGAGATAACTGTTTCAGTACCGTCAAGAACGTCGTGGTTAGTGTTGAATACAACTGTTTTAACGTCGTTTCCACCAGGAGCAGTGATAACAACTTTTTTAGCTCCACCAGCGTGCAAGTGTTTTTCAGCAGCTGCTTTCTTAGCAAAGAAACCAGTAGCTTCAAGAACGATTTCTACACCGTCGTTAGCCCAGTCGATTTGTTCTGGATCACGTTCAGCAGAAACTTTAACGAATTTACCGTTAACTTCGAATCCACCTTCTTTAACTTCAACAGTACCGTCGAAACGACCTTGAGTTGTGTCGTATTTCAACAAGTGTGCAAGCATAACTGGATCTGTAAGGTCGTTGATACGAGTAACTTCAACACCTTCTACGTTTTGGATACGACGGAAAGCAAGACGACCGATACGTCCGAAACCGTTAATACCAACTTTAACTACCATTAGTGATTTCCTCCTTATGAAAATCATGAAATTTTTATTGTGAAAAGAGTAACTTGAATCACTACAAATCACCTTTCAACAAACCTATTATATAACTATTTAAGTTTAATTGCAAGTACGGGCATTGTTTTTCTATGTTAGTTTCTTTTTAAGGCTATAAATCAAGAACTCCCTTACTATTCATATCTTAGCGATTCTACAGGATCCATTTTACTAATTTTACGTGCTGGGAAGTAGGCTGAGACATAACCAAGTAATAGAGCGAAAGCTAGAGTTCCTAAAACAGATAACAAATTTAATTCAAAAACCTTAGTGATGGATGGGTAAAAGTGATTTACAATCGCATTCGCCAAACTTCCCACCCCTTCTGCAACCAAAAAGGCCAGTAACAAGGCGATTCCTACAATCCAGATAGCCTCGTAAATAAAAATTCCTTTGACATCACGATTTTGATAACCAACTGCCTTCATGACACCTATTTCCTTAGAACGTTGCATGATATTGATGTAAATAATGATACCAATCATGACCGCTGCTACCACAATAGCTTGTGATGAAAGTACAATCAACAATCCCTGAATGACATGAATAAAAGTAATCACAATATCAAGAACCTTCTGTTGAGAAAGAACAGTATACTTCTTATTTTTCTGTAATTCTTCTGTTATCGCTTTTGTTTGTGATGGATCTTTGAGTTCCAAGATAAAATAAGATACAGCTTTTGTAAATCCAGCCTCTTTCAAAATCGTTTCCATTTGATGAGACGGCATGAAACTGTTGCTGTCCTCCATGTCATCTTCATCATTGATTACACGTACAATCTTCGTTTGAAATTGAGCAATCTTACTAGCTTCGGCAGCATTTTCTACAATGCTGGCTGAGACTGATTTGCCAATAACATCACTAGCCGTCAGATTTTTTCCTGTCTGTTCATTCCAATTTTTTAGTAAACTGATTGGAATTGTCAAACCCTGTTCATTTACATCAGTATAGAGGGAGCCAGCTAACACTTTGTCCGCCTCATTACTACTAACAGAAATACTTGTATCCTCATAGAGACTCACTACTTGAGCATAAGAAGGCATCGTTTGACTAAAATCTATTTCTTGCCCATCTATAGTAATATTTGACATGTTCATCCCAAAAGGACTCTCCAAATATTTAATAGCTTCTTTTCCAACTGTATCCGTGATATAGTTCTTATCATCTTGGTTCAAAAAGCCTCGTCCAACATTTTTTGTGTTTAAAGCAATCTGAACTTGAGAAGGAATTTGACCTCCATTCGTATTTTCATCAATCATCGAAATCAAAGCATTTCCTAATCCAAAAGAAATTAAGACTCCTACAAAACCGATTGAGGTTGCTAGCGCAATCAATAGGTTACGCCACTTTCTTTCCAGAAAGTTATTTAAAGAAAGTTTGAATTTATTTTTCAATGATAATCCTTTATTTTTTGACTTCTTCAACGACTTCACCATCCTTCATTTTGATAATCACATCTGCATATTCGGCAACCTCTGGATTATGGGTTACAATTAGTACTGTTTTCCCTGTTTGGGCTAAATTTTTAAATACCTCCAATACCTTTTCTTGGGATTGAGAATCCAACGAACCCGTTGGCTCATCTGCTACAATCATATCAGGCTGATTCACCAAAGCACGCGCGATTGCTACACGTTGCTTTTGCCCGCCAGAAAGCTGTTTAACATTTTTAGCAATAAAAGGCTCCATGCCCAAGTTACTTAATTGCTCCTTTGCAATCATTGTCATCTCCCTGTCAGATAAATCTTTGACATAGAGAGGTAGCTTGACATTGTCCAAGACAGACTGATGTGGAATGAGGTTAAAGTTTTGAAACACAAATCCAATCTTATCTTTACGAAATTGAGTTAGTTCAATCTCTGATAAGTCACGGAGGGATTCCCCTTTAAATTCTAAAACTCCTTCATATTGTCTATCTAGACCACTGATAATATTTAGCAAGCTAGTTTTGCCACAGCCTGATGGACCGTAAATCGCTGTAATTTTACCTTTTGCGATTTGCAAGTTAATATTTCTTAGAGCCTGCTCTTGATGTTTACCGTCCAAAGTGTAAAACTTTGAAATATTTTTAATGGATAAAATGGACATTCTCTCCTCCTTGTTTAAAACTGTTATCGTCATACATCATACTTACAGAAAATCCTTCAAGTTGATTGACTCTATAGGCCTACTACTTAGAATTTTCTCTCTATTGCCGAGTTTGCTTCTGGATGTATAGCAAGTAATACTCTTCGAAAATCAAATTCAAACCACGTCAACGTCGCCTTGCCGTACTCAAGTACAGCCTGCGGCTAGTTTCCTAGTTTGCTCTTTGATTTTCATTGAGTATAAAAATCATTGTAACAAAAAAGCGACATTTCCCCAATGACAGAAATGTCACTCCTATAAACTCTTTAACGATATCTTTCTAGATCCTCGGCCCATTCATTATCTAAACTAACGATTAACTTCTCATTGCCAAACATCCTCGCCATCATTTTTGCTTCTTCATACTTTTGTTTAGCTGTATCATAATCCATCTGAATATAATATTTCCATTCTACCATCAAGACAATCGGTTGTTTTTGAAAATCTCGTGTTTTCTGCCCTATTTTATTTAAGGTCTCAACTGCTCTCTTAAAATAACGAAACAGCCCCATAATTTCTATACAAGCTAAAGAAGCTAACAAGGAATCTCTAAGCAAGTCCAAACAATCGAACTCTATCTTATCAACCTGAGAACTTAATTTATCATGAAAACAAAGAATGGTTTCACACTCAGATTCTTTTATCTCACCCATATTTAAACCATCCATTAACTGACAGTTGAAATACAGTCTCAGTTTCAACAAGTCCTCGGCTTTATATACATCTCTGGATAGTAAGTCTTGAAGACCGTCCTCAATCACACCACTTCCGTATAAGGAATTACTAGTCGCTCTCACTTCATCTATGGCTTGAAGACAATCCACTATCATCTTCTCATCACCTGGCAAATCATCATAAAAACATTCAAAAATCTCATCAAAATATTCTTCCTTCTGCTCCTGCAACTCCTTGTTTCCATAGTCAGGGTGATGTAAAAGAAAGTACTTTAATTCTTGGTAACGCTTGGGTAATTCCTTATAGTCTGGCATCAAGACATAGGACGGAATTTCTAATCGATCTGCAATATACTCTAGTGTTTTTATCGTCGGGCGAAATTCTCCTTTTTCGATCCGCACCAGCTGACGGACTGATAATTTAGACTCATCCCCGCAAAAAATTGGACGACTAAGTCCTTTCTCCTCTCTAAAAATCCTTACCTTTTCCCCTAGCTCATTCATCTCTTACATTTCTCCCTCGCACGATTATAAAAGATTTGATTTTCAAATAAATATATGCGATGATTATACCATTTTTCAAATAGAATTGCAAAAAAGAGACAGGAAATTCCTGTCTCTAGGCTGATAACAATTATTTACGGCGTCCTGGTCTTTCTTTGTAACCATAGTAAGAATCTTCGATGATTTCTTGCATGTGGTCAACCATTGGAAGACGTGGGTTAGCTGGTGAACATTGATCTTCATAAGCAAGGAAGGCCAATTCACGAGAATGTTCTTTCCATTCTTTTTCATCGATTCCTTGTGATTTGAAGTTCATTTGGATACCTACGCGCTCACCAAGTTCGTAGACAGCTTTTGCGTAAGATTCCACACCTTCTTCTGGAGTAGAAGCTGGAAGTCCAAGCATGCGTGCGATATCTTGGTATTTTTCATCTGCACGGTAGTAGTTGTACTTAGGCCATGTTGCTGTCTTAGCTGGACGTGTACCGTTGTAGCGGATGACGTATGGAAGCAAGATTGCATTAGTACGACCGTGGATTGTGTGGAATTGCGCACCAATCTTATGGGCCATTGAGTGAGAAATACCTAGGAAGGCATTGGCGAAGGCCATACCAGCAATAGTTGAAGCGTTATGCATTTTCTCACGTGAGTGGAAGTCTGCATTCTTAACTGAGCTTTCAAGGTTTTCGAATACAAGTTTAATTGCTTGAAGTGCAAGACCGTCAGTGTAGTCGCTAGCCATTTGTGATACGTAAGCTTCAGTCGCGTGAGTCAATACGTCCATACCAGTGTCCGCAGCAACAAATCCAGGAACTGTCAATACCAAAGCAGGGTCTACGATTGCCACGGTTGGTGTCAATGAGTAGTCAGCGATTGGGTATTTACGGTTATTTGCTTTATCAGAGATAACGGCAAATGGTGTTACTTCAGATCCTGTACCAGATGTAGTTGGAATCGCGATAAATTTAGTCTTCTTACCAAGCAATGGGAATTTGAAGGCACGTTTACGGATATCCATGAATTTTTGAACAAGGTCACGGAAGTCCACTTCTGGTTGTTCGTAGAAGAGCCACATTACTTTAGCAGCATCCATTGGAGATCCACCACCGAGAGCGATGATTGTATCTGGTTTGAAGGCACGCATAATCTCAGTACCACGTTCAACTGTAGTGATATCTGGATCTGGTTCTACATCAGCAAAGATTTGGTAAACAACCTTATTGCGACGAAGATCAAGTTGTTCAATGATACGATCAAGGAAACCAAGCTCTACCATGGCATGGTCAGTAACGATCATGACACGTTCAACGTCACGACATTTTTGAAGGTATTGAATTGAATCACGTTCAAAGTATGTTTTTGAAGGAAGTTTCATCCATTGCATGTTATTTCTCCGTCTTCCGACTTTTTTGATATTCAAGAGGTTAATGGCACTAACGTTATCCCCAACTGAGTTACGTCCGTAAGAACCACATCCGAGTGTCAATGATGGCAAGAAGGCATTGTAAACGTCCCCGATACCACCGAAAGTAGAAGGTGAGTTACAGATAACACGAATAGCTTTAACAGCTTTACCAAATTCTTTAGTCAATTCTTCGTCAGCTGTGTGGATAGCTGCTGAGTGTCCAAGACCGTTAAATTCAACCATTTGACGAGCCTTAGTAATACCATCTTCACGGCTTTCAGATTTCAAAACTGCGATAACTGGTGACAATTTCTCACGAGTCAATGGCTCATTTTCACCAACTTCTTTACATTCTGCAGCAAGAATGTTTGTTCCTTCTGGAACTGTAAATCCTGCTTGTTCTGCAATCCAAGTTGCTGGTTTACCAACGATATCAGCGTTCAATTTTGCACCAGCACAGTTTTTGCTGTTTGCTTTCACGCCGAAGCAGAATTCTTCAAGAAGTGCTTTTTCTTTTTTGTTTACAAAGTAAGTGTGATAAGATTTGAACTCTGCTACAAATTCATCGTAAATTTCTTTATCAATGATAACCGCTTGTTCAGATGCACAGACCATACCGTTGTCAAATGATTTAGACATGACGATATCGTGAGCAGATTGGCGGATGTTTGCTGA
>CAJPJN010000090.1:0-6759 GCA_905369855.1 Streptococcus oralis
CCATGTTTGGCACCATTTGGATAATCAAGAAGAAAACCAAACTTTGTTTACGAGCCAAGAAGTTGTAACGGCTGTAAGCATAACCAGCAAGTACGATGATACTTGTTTGGACAGCCATGGTAATCAAGGCGATAATCAAAGTGTTGAGGTACCAAGTACCGTACAAGGTTTCAGTGAAGAGACCTTTAAAGTTATCAAAATTGAAGTCGATGTTAGTATCGAGTTTAAAGGCTGCGACGTTACCTGCTTTAAAGGCTGACATGATGGTAATCAAAAGTGGATAGATAATCACGATTGATAGGCCAATTAAGTAGAGGTAAGTAAGGGTTTGAGTCAGTCTACGTTTGAGTTTAATTGAGTTATTCATCTTAGACGTCCTCCATATCAAATGCGTGTAGTTTCTTGAATGCGATCATAGAGATTGAGATGACAATGATAGAGATAATCAAGGTAACAGCTGCCGCCATTGAGTATTGAGGAGATGTACCTGTTGTCAAACGGTAGATCCATGAGATCAAGATATCGGTTGAACCAGCTCCACCTCCGACACTACCAGGTCCTCCACCATTGAAGAGGTACATGATAGAGAAGTTGTTAAAGTTGAAGGTGTATTGACTGATCAAAGTAGGTGCCGCAACAGCCAAGATCATTGGGAAAGTGATGTTGCGGAATTTTTGCCAAGCATTGGCACCGTCAATATAAGCTGCTTCGTAAAGGTCGTTAGGAATAGATTGCAAGATACCCAAAGTCAAAACGTAGATATATGGGAATCCAAGCCAACCTTGCATCATAATCAAGGCAATCTTAGTCCAAGTTGGGTCTGTTTTCCAAGGAATAAGAGCACCATCAAGGAAAGGAAGGAATTTAGCTAAGATTGGCAATACTTGAGTGTTGATGGCTCCGACACTATCGTTAAACATATTTGAGAATGTCAAGATAGTGATGAAGGCTGGAACAGCCCAAGGAAGAAGGAAAATAACACCAAAGATACGTTTTCCTTTGATAAATGGTTGGTTAGCAATGATAGCTGTGAAGATACCGATGACGATCTGTAAAGTTGAGGCAGCCAAAGCCCAGATGATAGTCCAAGAAAGAACGGCACCAAAGGCAGAACGGAAGGTACTCAAACTCCAGATGTTCGTAAAGTTGGTCAAACCAACCCAGTCCAACAATTTGTTTGGTGGCAAGTGTTGGAAGTCGTAGTTGGTAAAGGCGATCATCAAGGTTACGATAACTGGGAAGATAATCGCAAAAGTCATTGCAATATAAGATGGAATGATCAAGAGGTAAGGGAAGCCATTTTCATAGATTCCTTTGACCATTTCTTTAAAGGTAAGTGCTACTGGAATACCATTGTTAATGTGTTTAGCAGTTGTATGTGCATCTTTGATATTTGCGAAATAAAAGAGTACATAAACAACTACAAAGATTAAATGGAAGGCACCACGAATCAGCATGAAGAGGGAATTATCACGACCTGGCTTGTCACCAAGAGTGATGAGATTGCTCAATTCAGGGGCTGCAAGTGCTAGGAAATAAAGGACAAATACGATGGTTACACCAAGGAAGATAAAACCTTTGGCTTTTTGTTTATTGTAAATCTGTCCTAACCCAGGAATGATAGACAGCAGGGCTGCTTTACTAGGTTGTTGCTTTTCCATAATAACTCCTTTCATAGGATACTGGTTTCTAGATAAAACCTAAACTATTTGTGTTTTTGTTGATAAATTCAAAGGGGGATTTGATTTCCACCCCCCTTGAACAAATTTTTTATTCACCAAATTTTTGTTTGATTGTTTCTTTGATCAATGTTACAGCATCGTTAGCAGCTGTTTTAGCATCTTTCTTACCACTTACAGCTTCAAACAACATTGTTTTAGCTGGGTCCCAAACAGCTGACATTTGAGAGATGTTTGGCATTGGTTGAGCGTTCTTGAACTGTTTGATAACAGCTGTTGTCAACTCATCGTTTTTACCTTCAGCGTATGAACGAGCTTCAGTGTTAGCTGGGATTTCATTAGTTTTATCGTAGAAGGCTTTTTGTTGTTCAGTTGAAACAAGGAAGTCTACAAATTTTTGTGCAGCTTCAAGGTTCTTAGTGCTTGATGGGATGATCCAAGCTTTACCACCACCAAATGCTGCGTAGTCTTTTCCGTTTGGAAGAGTTGGGATAGTTGCAACACCGTAGTTTACTTTAGCGTCTTTGAAGGCTTGAGCTTTCCAAGGTCCATCGATGATAGCAGCTGTTTTACCTTCTTGGAATTGAGTTTGGATTAGGTTTCCAGCTCCTTCAGTATCTTGCATACCTTTAGGCCATTTTTCATACCAAGTTTTAGCGTATTCTACACCTTTGATAGCGCCGTCGTTTGCAAGACCGATGTCTTTAGCGTCTTTACCGTTTTGTCCGAATACGTAACCGCCGTTACCAGCAAGAAGTCCGTATGCAAAGTAGAAGTTTGTCCAGTCAGCTAGGAAAGCAGAAGTTTTTCCATCTTCTCCAGCGAATGCGTATTTGCTATCTTTAGCAAGGTTTTCCAAGTCAGCAAATGTTTTTGGAGCTTCTTTTACCAAGTCTTTGTTGTAGTACATAACAAGTGACTCGATAACGGCAGGAGCACCGTAAACTTTACCGTCAGCAGCTGTTACAAGAGATTTAGTTTTATCATCTGTTTTAGCGCCGTCGCTCAATTTAACTTCTGAAAGTTGGCCGTCAGTACCAAGGCTACCTACACGGTCGTATGGTGCCATCATAACGTCAGCAGCTTTACCAGATTGGTTATCTAGAGAAAGGTTGTCAAGACCACCCATTTGGTCTCCGGTTTTGATAGTCACTTTTACGCCAGCTTCTTTTTCGTAAGCTTTTGCAGCTGATTCAGCAAAAGCTTTGTATTGGTCTTCAACGTAAAGAGTGATTTCTTTCGCTTCAGATGAACCAGCATCAGCAGCTTTTTCAGCAGGTTTGCTTCCGCAAGCTACCAAAAGCAAGCTAGCAAGTGTAGCAGTTCCAAGCACAGCAGCGCTCTTCATGAATTTAGATGACATAGTGTATTCCTCCTAAAGAATAACAAATTTTATAATGAGGAAACGCAAACGTTTTCCTTTATGGGACTAGTATAACACAATCAGAAAGCGGTTGCAAGTGTTTTTTATAAAAAAAATAAAAAAATTGTAGAAAATGGTAAACGCTTAATCGTCGTATAAATAGTAGAAAATCTTAAAAATCGGTTTTGTTTCAAATTTAAAAAAGTTGAGAAAACGATTGCCTAATTTACAAATGGAAAGAAGAGAGGATTCTCATTTTATTTTTGCTTAAGTTTGCTTAAGTAAGATAAGTGAAATCCTTATTCCTATTTTGTTTGTTTCCTGAAAGGATATATATACGAGTAAGAAGAAAAAAATTTTAAAAAATAATCAAAAAAGTTATTTAAAACCGCTTGCATTTATCAAGAAAATGAGATATACTAATCATAGCGCAAACGTTTGCGTTCGTAAAAATGTAATATCTAACTATAAACACATGAGGTGCTTATTATGAAAAAACGTCAAAGTGGTGTGTTGATGCACATTTCTTCTCTTCCAGGAGCATACGGAATCGGATCATTTGGTAAAAGTGCTTATGACTTCGTTGATTTCTTGGTTCGCACAAAACAACGTTACTGGCAAATCCTTCCACTAGGAACAACTAGTTACGGAGACTCTCCTTACCAATCTTTCTCAGCCTTCGCAGGGAACACTCATTTTATCGATTTGGATATCTTGGTGGAGCAAGGTTTGTTGGAAGCAAGTGACCTTGAAGGAGTTGACTTTGGTAGCGATGCGTCTGAAGTTGATTATGCTAAAATCTACTATGCACGTCGTCCTCTTTTAGAAAAAGCGGTGAAACGTTTCTTTGAAGTTGGAGATGTTAAAGATTTTGAGAAATTTGCTCAAGACAACCAATCATGGCTTGAGCTCTTTGCTGAGTATATGGCTATCAAAGAGCATTTTGAAAATCTTGCTTGGACTGAATGGCCAGATGCTGATGCTCGTGCTCGTAAAGCTTCAGCACTTGAAAGCTACCGTGAGCAATTGGCAGACAAGTTGGTTTACCACCGTGTGACTCAATACTTCTTCTTCCAACAATGGTTGAAATTGAAAGCTTACGCTAACGACAACCACATCGAAATCGTTGGGGACATGCCAATCTACGTAGCGGAAGATTCAAGCGATATGTGGGCAAATCCACATCTCTTCAAGACAGATGTCAACGGTAAGGCGACTTGCATCGCAGGATGCCCACCAGATGAATTTTCTGCAACTGGTCAGCTTTGGGGTAACCCAATCTATGATTGGGAAGCAATGGACAAAGACGGCTATAAATGGTGGATTGAACGCTTGCGTGAAAGCTTCAAAATCTACGATATCGTTCGTATCGACCACTTCCGTGGTTTCGAATCTTACTGGGAAATCCCTGCTGGTTCCGATACAGCAGCACCTGGTGAGTGGGTGAAAGGTCCGGGCTACAAGCTTTTTGCAGCCGTTAAGGAAGAACTTGGTGAGCTAAACATCATCGCAGAAGACCTTGGCTTCATGACAGATGAAGTTATTGAGTTGCGTGAACGTACTGGCTTCCCAGGAATGAAGATTCTTCAATTTGCCTTCAATCCAGAAGACGAAAGTATCGATAGCCCACACTTGGCACCTGCTAACTCAGTTATGTACACAGGAACACACGATAACAACACGGTCCTTGGTTGGTACCGTAACGAGATCGATGATGCGACTCGTGAATACATGGCTCGCTACACTAACCGTAAAGAATACGAAACAGTGCCACATGCTATGCTTCGTACAGTCTTTTCATCAGTTAGCTTCATGGCAATTGCAACTATGCAAGATTTGCTAGAATTGGATGAGACAGCTCGTATGAACTTCCCATCTACCCTTGGTGGAAACTGGTCTTGGCGTATGACTGAAGATCAATTGACACCAGCTGTCGAGGAAGGTTTGCTTGACTTGACAACAATCTATCGCCGAATCAATGAAAATTTGGTAGAATTAAAGAAATAATACAATATCAGGAGACACCTTAAACATGTTATCACTACAAGAATTTGTACAAAATCGTTACAATAAAACCATTGCAGAATGTAGCAATGAAGAGCTTTACCTTGCTCTTCTTAACTACAGCAAGCTTGCAAGCAGCCAAAAACCAGTCAACACTGGTAAAAAGAAAGTTTACTATATCTCAGCTGAGTTCTTGATTGGTAAACTCTTGTCAAACAACTTGATCAACCTTGGTCTTTACGACGATGTCAAAAAAGAACTTGCTGCTGCAGGTAAAGACTTGATCGAAGTTGAAGAAGTTGAATTGGAACCATCTCTTGGTAATGGTGGTTTGGGACGTTTGGCTGCCTGCTTTATCGACTCAATTGCTACTCTTGGTTTGAACGGTGACGGTGTTGGTCTTAACTACCACTTTGGTCTTTTCCAACAAGTTCTTAAAAACAACCAACAAGAAACAATTCCAAATGCATGGTTGACAGAGCAAAACTGGTTGGTTCGCTCAAGCCGTAGCTACCAAGTACCATTTGCAGACTTTACTTTGACATCAACTCTTTACGATATTGATGTTACTGGTTATGAAACAGCAACTAAAAACCGCTTGCGTTTGTTTGACTTGGATTCAGTTGATTCTTCTATCATTAAAGATGGTATCAACTTTGACAAGACAGATATCGCTCGCAACTTGACTCTCTTCCTTTACCCAGATGATAGTGACCGTCAAGGTGAATTGCTCCGTATCTTCCAACAATACTTCATGGTTTCAAACGGTGCGCAATTGATCATCGACGAAGCAATCGAAAAAGGAAGCAACTTGCATGACCTTGCTGACTACGCAGTTGTACAAATCAACGATACTCACCCATCAATGGTTATCCCTGAATTGATCCGTCTTTTGACTGCACGTGGTATCGAGCTTGACGAAGCAATCTCAATCGTTCGTAGCATGACTGCCTACACTAACCACACAATCCTTGCTGAAGCCCTTGAAAAATGGCCTCTTGAATTCTTGCAAGAAGTGGTTCCTCACTTGGTACCAATCATCGAAGAATTGGACCGTCGCGTGAAAGCAGAATACAAAGATCCAGCTGTTCAAATTATCGATGAGAGCGGACGTGTTCACATGGCTCACATGGATATCCACTACGGATACAGTGTTAACGGGGTAGCAGCACTTCATACTGAAATCTTGAAAAATTCTGAGTTGAAAGCTTTCTACGACCTTTACCCAGAAAAATTCAACAACAAAACAAACGGTATTACTTTCCGTCGTTGGCTTATGCATGCTAACCCAAGATTGTCTCACTACTTGGATGAGATTCTTGGAGAAGGTTGGCACCATGAAGCAGATGAGCTTGAAAAACTTTTGTCTTATGAAGACAAAGCAGCTGTCAAAGAAAAATTGGAAAGCATCAAGGCTCACAACAAACGTAAATTGGCTCGTCACTTGAAAGAACACCAAGGTGTGGAAATCAATCCAAACTCTATCTTTGATATCCAAATCAAACGTCTTCACGAGTACAAACGCCAACAAATGAACGCTTTGTATGTTATCCACAAATACCTTGACATCAAAGCTGGTAACATCCATGCTCGTCCAAACACAATCTTCTTTGGTGGTAAAGCAGCACCAGCCTACACCATCGCTCAAGACCTCATCCACTTGATCCTTTGCATGTCAGAAGTTATTGCTACCGATCCAGCAGTAGCTCCACA
>CAJPJN010000091.1:0-6691 GCA_905369855.1 Streptococcus oralis
ATGGTTAGCAAATCCCCAGCGAAAAGTGCTGCCTCATCTCCACCCGCTGCTCCACGGATTTCAAGGATGATATTCTTGTCATCGTTTGGATCCTTTGGAAGAAGCAAGATTTTCAACTTTTCTTCGTATTCTTCTTTTTCAGCCTTGGCATCTTTGAGCTCTTGCTTGGCCATTTCTTCCAAGTCCGCATCTCCGCCTGATTCCTTAATCATCTCTTCAGCATCAACGATGTTTTGAAGGACTTGTTTGTACTCACGGTAGGCTGTTACTGTGTCACGAGTTGAAGCCTCTTCTTTTGAAAGCTCCATGAAACGCTTGGTGTCCGAAACCACATCTGGGTCACTAAGCAACTCTCCTAATTCTTCATAACGGTCTTCTACAGCTTGTAGTTGATCATAGATGTTCATTTTTTCTCCTTATTTCTCAATTGTTAAATCATAGATTGCTACTACTTCGTTCTCGGATATTTCCCCAGTTTCTTTAAATCCATAACTGAGGTAACAAGATCTTGCATGTTCGTTTTCTGGTTCATAAGACAACCAAAGTTTATTGCTTAAACCTGCTGGCGCTGTTCGAACATAGTCTAGTACTTTATCCATAATTGGTTTAAAATATCCTTGATTTTGAAAATTCTTATCAATCATAAAACGAAATAGTAAATAATTTCCACTACTAATTCCGATCTTTTTATCATAAGCTATCATCACAAAACCTATAATTGCATCATTATCATAAACTGCCAATGGAGCTACAAAATCTCCATTTTTAGTGTAGACGTATGCTTCAGCTAAACTAATTGCGTTGGTTGCAATGAATTGTTTTTGATATTCCTTGACATCCAAATTCAAAACATCAAAATAATTTTCCATTGTAACATCTCTTAGTTCAATTGTCATAGTTTTGCTCCTTGTTAGAGGTTATCATTGGCGCAAAATAATGTTTACGGCAAACTGAGATATAGGTTTCATTACCACCAATCTGGATCTGTTCTCCATCGTAAACGGGCAGTCCATCCTGAGTTCGTAATACCATGGTCGCCTTTTTCTTACAATACTGACAGATGGTCTTGATTTCGTCAATCTTATCTGCTAAGAGCAAGAGATACTTGGAACCTTCGAACAGTTCATTGCGAAAGTCATTTTTCAAGCCAAAAGCCATGACAGGTATGTCTAACTCATCAACAACACGAGCTAGATCGTAAACATGGTGACGCTTGAGAAACTGGGCTTCATCGACCAACACACAGTAAGGCTTTTCTGGTAGGTCTCGGATATAGCCAAAGATATCCGTCGTTTCCTCAATTGCAAGGGCAGGGCGTTTCATGCCAATTCGACTCGACACATAGCCAACACCGTCACGCGTATCCAGAGCCGAGGTCATAATCACAACACCTTTTCCTTGCTCCTCATAGTTATAGGCCACCTTGAGAATCTCAATCGTCTTACCAGAGTTCATGGTCCCATAACGATAATACAACTGTGCCATGTTTCTTGCTTCACGTCCATTTCTAAATTTTTGCTACATTCTAGTATATCATAATTTTCTTAAGCTTTAAACGGCAAAATGTGGTAAAATAGAAGAAATCAAAAACTAGTGGAGGAAGCTATTATGCCATTTGTACGCATCGATTTATTTGAAGGACGCACGCTCGAGCAAAAGAAAGCTCTTGCTAAGGAAGTAACGGAAGCGGTTGTCCGTAACACTGGAGCCCCTCAATCTGCTGTCCATGTCATCATCAACGACATGCCAGAAGGAACTTACTTCCCTCAAGGTGAAATGCGCACCAAATAAGCTAGCTTAAGCAGAATTGCTTAGGCTTTTTCAATCTCCAAGTAGCATCCATTGAAGAAATAGTTCAAATTTGTTACAATTTGAAAAGAGACTTGGAGAATTTTCCAAGAAAAGAGCTATTAATTAAAGGAAACATTATGATTACACGTGAATTTGATACTATTGCTGCTATCTCTACTCCACTAGGTGAAGGGGCTATTGGTATTGTCCGCCTGAGCGGAACAGAAAGTTTTGCTATTGCGCAAAAGATTTTTAAAGGAAAAGACTTGAACAAGGTTGCCAGCCACACTCTCAACTACGGTCACATTGTTGATCCTCTGACTAGTAAAGTCATGGACGAAGTCATGGTTGGAGCCATGAAGTCTCCAAAAACCTTTACTCGTGAGGATATTATCGAGATTAACACCCACGGTGGGATTGCGGTGACCAATGAGATTCTCCAGCTAGCTATCCGTGAAGGAGCTCGATTGGCTGAACCTGGTGAATTTACCAAACGTGCCTTTTTAAATGGTCGCGTAGATTTGACACAGGCCGAGGCCGTGATGGATATCATCCGCGCCAAGACAGACAAGGCCATGAACATTGCAGTCAAACAATTAGATGGTTCCCTTTCTGATCTTATCAATAATACCCGTCAAGAAATCCTCAATACACTTGCCCAAGTTGAGGTGAATATTGATTATCCTGAGTACGACGATGTTGAGGAAGCTACTACTGCTGTTGTCCGTGAGAAGACTATGGAGTTTGAGCAATTGCTAACTAATCTCCTTAGGACAGCCCGTCGCGGTAAAATCCTTCGTGAAGGAATTTCAACAGCTATCATCGGCCGTCCCAACGTTGGGAAATCAAGCCTTCTCAACAACCTCTTGCGTGAGGACAAGGCTATCGTTACAGATATTGCTGGCACTACTCGAGATGTCATCGAAGAATACGTCAACATCAACGGTGTTCCTCTAAAATTGATTGACACAGCTGGTATTCGTGAAACGGATGATATCGTCGAACAAATCGGTGTTGAGCGTTCGAAAAAAGCCCTCAAGGAAGCTGACTTGGTACTACTTGTATTAAATGCTAGTGAACCACTGACCGCCCAAGATCGCCAACTCTTAGAAATCAGTCAGGATACCAACCGTATTATTCTGCTTAATAAAACCGACCTGCCTGAAGCGATTGAAACTTCGGAACTACCTGAAGACGTTATTCGTATTTCAGTCCTTAAAAACCAAAACATCGATAAGATTGAAGAGAGAATCAACAACCTCTTCTTTGAAAATGCTGGTTTGGTTGAGCAAGATGCTACCTACTTGTCAAATGCCCGTCATATTTCCTTGATTGAGAAGGCTGTTGAAAGCCTACAAGCTGTTAATGAAGGTCTTGAACTGGGGATGCCTGTTGATTTGCTTCAAGTTGATTTGACTCGTACTTGGGAAATCCTCGGAGAAATCACTGGAGATGCTGCTCCTGATGAACTCATCACCCAGCTCTTTAGCCAATTCTGTTTAGGAAAATAAGAAATCCATGATCGTTCATTCGGTCATGGATTTTATTGTCTTTATTAGTAATCTGGTCTTAAGACACCTGTTACAGTTGCCTTAGTCGCTTCGTAGTCGCCATCTACGACAACCTTGATAATGCGTTTGGCATCTTCTTCTGGTGCTGGAACAAGAGGTAGACGAGTTGGTCCAGCTTCAAATCCCATATAGTTAAGAACAGCCTTAACTGGAGCAGGACTTGGATAAGAGAAGAGGGCATTAACCTTAGGAATGAATTTACGCTGAATAGCCGCGGCTTTCTTCATATCACTTTCTGCAATGGCAGTAAACATCTCGTGCATTTCATCTCCATTTGTATGGGAGGCAACAGAGATAACCCCATCTGCACCAAGGTTCATGGCATGAAAAGCATCTCCGTCCTCACCTGTATAAATCAAGAATTCTTCAGGCTTGTGCTCAATCAAGTAAGCCATATTAGCCAAGCTAGTACATTCTTTGACACCGATAATATTTGGATGGTCAGCCAAACGAAGCATGGTTTCTGGAGTTAATTCAACAACCACACGACCTGGAATATTATAGATAATAATAGGTAAGTCAGAAGCATCTGCGATCGCCTTAAAGTGCTGATACATCCCTTCTTGAGAAGGTTTGTTGTAGTAAGGTACAATAGCAAGTCCAGCAGCAAAACCACCAAATTCCGCGACTTCTTTGACAAACTCGATAGAGTCACGTGTATCATTGGTACCCACACCCGCAATCAAAGGAACACGTCCATTGACAACTTTTTGAACTGCCTCAAAGAGTTCCAACTCTTCATCGTGGGTCAAGGTTGGACTTTCAGCAGTCGTCCCTGCGAGAAGAATTCCATCCGTATGATGATCCAATAAATGCTCAATCAAGGCTGGAATGGCATCAAAGTTGATGGAACCATCCTCGTGGAAGGGAGTAATAAAGGCTGTGATGATTTTACACTCTTTTAAATCTTGATAAGACATGAAAACACCTCTCTATTTCAAAGAAGGAGTTCATCTGAACTCCTAAACAATATGACTATTTTAATTCAAATTTCAATTCAGCTGTTGGACGAACCAATCCACGTTCGTGAAGAGTTTCTGCAATCTGAACTGAGTTCCAAGCAGCACCTTTGAGAAGGTTATCTGAAACAACCCACATGTGAATTCCTTTTTCAGCATCCAAGTCTTTACGGATACGACCAACAAAGGTATCACGTGAACCAACTGCATTGATGGCTTGCGGATAGATTTGATGAGCTACATCATCTTCAAGAACAGCGCCTGGAAAGACTGCGATAGCTGCTTTCACTTCTTCGATTGGAGCCACTTCTTTTGTTTCGATGTAAACAGACTCAGAGTGGGCTGACAAAACAGGAATACGCACACATGTTGCAGATACTGCAATGCTATCATCTTCCATAATTTTCTTAGTTTCCTTAGTCATCTTCATCTCTTCGTAAGTGTAATCATTGTCAGTGAAGACATCGATTTGTGGAAGAGCATTGAAGGCGATAGGATAATGTTTCTTGTCACCGCCTGAAGGCAAGATTTCCGCATGTAAATCACGTGGTTGCACTCCATCATTCAAGACTTCACGAAGTTCACGTTGTGTCTCAAGAATTGCTCCCATACCAGCACCTGAAACTGCTTGGTAAGTTGAAACAATGATACGGTCCAAGCCCCATTTTTGGCGAACTGGCTCAAGAGCCACCATCATTTGGATTGTTGAACAGTTAGGGCAGGCAATAATCCCGTTGTGAGCATCAAGTGCGTGAGCATTGACCTCTGGAACAACCAAAGGAACATCTGGATTTTGACGGAAGTAAGATGTATTATCAACTACTACCGCTCCAGCTTTAACTGCGTACGGTGCATACTTAGCTGATGTAGAACCACCTGCTGAAAAGAGAGCAATATCAACTCCTTCAAAAGCTGTTTCAGTCGTTTCTTCAATCGTAATATCTTGGTCTTTAAATTTCAAAGTCTTGCCCGCTGAACGTGCAGAAGCAAGTAAACGAATTTTATCGATTGGAAGTGTTGATTCTTCCAACATTTTTATCATCTGAGCTCCGACAGCACCTGTCGCGCCGACTACAGCAACTGTATATCCCATAAATAACCTCTTTCGGAATTTTCTAAAAATTTCTATAATAGATGTATTATACTACTTTTTCCATGAATTGCAAAGCTTTTTCATCATTTTTTGGAAAATAAAAATCCCCAGTCGCTAGACTAGGGACTAAGAGGCATCTTCATGTGATGAGCAGGTTCACACAACTCATCAAGGTCCGCTCCTGCGTTATGACCTCCTTATGCTCAATAGTAGTCCGAAGACTACCTATCGACTCATCGCAACTATTATATTACTAGAAATAAGTGGTTTTGTCAATAAAAAATTTTTGCAGTATGACTTTTATTATACAAAAGTCAGAATTTTTTCTCGCGAGCATAAGAAAAAACTCTTGTGTTTAAGAGTTTCCCTGTAAATATCATGCTAATTGCCGGGATTGAACCGGCGACCTCATCCTTACCATGGATGCGCTCTGCCAACTGAGCTAAATCAGCTTACCTAAAAAGTATACTATAGTTAGAAAATCTTGTCAAGTTTCCTTAGATATTTTCCATAAAAAAAAGCCAGGTAAGAGCTACCTAGCTTATCTTCTTCTATTTGCTTAAATCAATTCGACGACCAATTTTACCAATAATAATCGCTCCAATAATCAATGAGGCAAATTCACCAACTCCTGTTGTAAACCAAGTAAGGAAAAATGGTAATTCTGCTACAATATTCAACTCCGCAGCGATAGTAAACATGGAAATTGAAAAGAGGATTGAAAAGAAGAAATGATCTTTTCGAATTAATCCATTAAAGAGGTAATCTTTGCTGTATTTTGCAAAAAGCCAAACACCTAGACTGAGGAATATCAAGGTTGAACCACCACCAACAAAGACATCTAGCAGTCCGAAGCTAAAGAAATTAGCAATCATACAACCGATGGTAACTCCGATGATGTACTTAGGATTGTAAAAAGCCATAAAGTTCATCATTTCTGAAATACGGAACTGATAAGCACCATAGCTGATGGCATTTAGGGGCGGTGTAACAGTCAAAACGACATAGATAGCAGCAACGATTGCAATATCTGCAACATCACGAATAGTTAATTTTTTCATCTTTTCTCCTTTGGCGGGTTGTCCACGTAAAATATGCTTGGTGAAAGAAGCTAAGCACCAAGGGTTGATTCATTCAACCTTACTAGTATAGCACAATAGCCTGCTTTATGCTATACTAAAAACATGAAAATTTGTATTCAAAAATTTCTTAACAATGAAATCTTAGCCTATCTCTTTTTTGGCCTTGCAACAACTCTAGTTTCGATTCTCTCACGA
>CAJPJN010000092.1:0-6603 GCA_905369855.1 Streptococcus oralis
AAAGTACGAATCTCACCACAACCATCAATTTTAGCTGATTCAAGCAACTCTGTTGGGATGTTTTCACTAAATTGTTTCATGAGGAAGACCCCGAATGGCCATCCGATTAATGGCAAGATAACTGCCCAGAGAGTGTCATGAATTCCCATAAAGTTGACAATACGTACCAAAGGTACAAGAACTACTTGCTTTGGAAGTGCCATGGCAGCAATAAAGATTGCAAAGAGGATACGTTGACCATAGAAACGTTTTTTAGCCAATACATAACCTGCTAGGGATGAAGTTGCACAGACTAAGAACATGGTTACCAATGAGATAAACACAGAGTTCCACATCCACTGCATAGCAGGGTTTTGCACCATGAGTTGTTGGAAGTTCTCCATGGTTGGCATTTTAGGGAACCATTGTGGCGGAATCATAATGGTATCAGGCTGTGATTTGAAAGCACCTGTCAAAATCCAGTAGAATGGAAAGATGAACAGCACGGTCAACAAGAGCAAGATAATAGTTGAAATAACAGTGAAAGCTGTTAAAGGTTTCTTTTGTGTAGATTGCATAGCTGTCTCCTTTCTTTAGTATTCTACGTCGTTTCCGAGTACTTTAAATTGAACAAAACTTACGATAGCAATCATAACTGCCAAGAAGACACCAATTGTGTTGGCATAGCCATACTCTGTCAATTGGAAGGCTTTTTCGTATAGGTAGTACATCAAAGTACTTGTAGAGTAGTTTGGACCACCAGATGTCAAAAGCTGAATCAAGGCGAAACATTGGAATGAGTTAATTGTTGTGATGATTGCGATATAAAGAGTTGTTGGAAGAAGGCTTGGCCATTTAATCTTCCAGAAAACTTGAAATTCAGTTGCACCGTCTACACGAGCCGCTTCAACCAGTGAATTGTCAATATTCCCCATAGCAGCGATATAAAGGATAATCGGCTGACCAACTGAAGTTGTCAAGAGGATAATCATAATTGCAAGTAATGCCCAGTGTTTATCTCCCAACCAAGAAATATTCTGGCTGATGATATGACTTGATTTAAGGACAAAGTTTAGAATCCCTGATAGTGGGTCATAAATCCATTTCCAAACAACTGTTACGGCAACACTACCTGTTACAACAGGAAGGAAGAAGACGAAACGGTAGAAAGATCTGGCAATAGCATTTTGATGGTAGGTTTGCGACGCCACAAAGAGCGAAAAGAGAACAACAATCGGTACAGAACCAACAACCAAAATAACTGTGTTAATCAAAGACTTCATAAAGACAGGGTCTTTAAACATACGAATGTAGTTGTCCAAACCCACAAACTCAAATTTAGTCATTGAGTAGTTAAAGAAACTTGTAATGAATCCCATAATCATAGGAGCCAAGACAAAGATGACAAAGAAGAATAATACTGGTGCTAGGAAAGCGTAGGAAATCACTGTTTCCCGCATACGAATTTTATTGACTTTCACAGTCGGCACCTCTCTTTCAAATAGAATAATTTTTTGACTTTCTTGAACTGTTTTAAAATCAAAATGAAATTTTTTAAGATTCGCTTATGTAAGAACTTCATTTTAATTTCGTGACAGTTCCTTACATTTCAAACAAAATCCTCCCTTTTCTTACATAGACTATGCACAGGGAAAAGGGAGGGATCAATCTGATTTAGTGCTTATTGTTTTGTAGCTTTTTTAATTGTTTCGTTAGCTTTTTCAGTGAAGGCTTTCAAAGCGTCCGCTGGTTTTTCGTCACCATTTGATACAGATTGCAACATTGGGAACCAAAGTGTTCTCATTTCAGCAAAACCATTGATAGTGTTGTAGTATGGTGAGTAGTATTTAGTCCAACCACTGATTGTTTCCATACGTTTATCTTCATAAAGTTTTCCAAATGAAGTACGAACTGGGAAGGCACCTGTACGAACAACGTCTTTTGGACCCCATTCTTTGTCATCCGCGATGAATTGAACGAATTTCTTAGATGCTGCAACTTTCTTGTCGTCTTTGTTGTTGAATACTGCAAATCCGTTTACAAGGTATTCAAGAGCTGGTTTACCTGAATCTGATGGGAATGGTACTTCTACTACTTCTACTTTACTTGCTTCCAAGAGTTTAGCTTGGATACCGTTTTGAGCTGGTGCCCAAAGGATTGTGTAAGATGTTTGACCGTTGGCAAAGTTTTGGATATCTGCTCCACCGTCAAATTGTGAACCATTGTTCAACAAACCATCTTTAATCCAGCTAGCTGCTTTTTCAAGACCTTTAACGAATTTAGGATCATCAGTTGTATACTTAGTAACATCTTTATCAGTTACAGAAGCACCATAAAGGTTTGAAATGAAGGCACGTGTTCCTTGGTCTCCCCCTTGACCTGAACTGAACAATGAACCTGGTGTATAGCCTTTATCTTTAAGTGCTTTCAATACTTTTTCAAAGTCGTCTGTTGTCCAACCTTCTTTTACAAGGTTCGCAACTCCAGCTTCTTCCAACATTTTCTTGTTCATAGCCATGTAGAATGGAGCTGAACTAATTGGATACATGTAAGCTTTGTCTCCAGCTTTACTTGCTTGTACGATATTTTCGTTGTTAACATCTTTGACGAATTCGTCTGTGAAGAGGTCGTTCAACTCAGCCAATTTACCATTTTTACCGTATTGGATGATACGTCCTGGTGCGTCAAAAAGTACGTCTGGAGCTGTTCCTGCTTCGATAGCTGTTGTGATTTTTTCAGGACCTGACTTGAAGTCGATGGTTTCCAATTTCACTTTTACATCTGGATTTGCTTTTTCAAACGCTTCGATGATTGATTTTTCATATGTTCCAACACCGTCACCAGTTTTTTCTTGAGTGAAGACTGGGAATGCCCACCAAGTGATTTCTGTTTTTCCGCTATCGCTACCTGATTTCCCAGCATCTTTACTTCCGCCAGAATTACCACATGCAGCAAGGCCAAGAACCGCAGCACCCGCAAGTACTGTACAAGCTAGTTTTCTAAATTTCATTTGTATTCTCCTAATTGATAAGCGTATCCATATTGGATAATGAGTAAGATTGAACTTGTATACGTTTTCATTTTATCCGACGCATCCACCACTCTCCTCTTTTTTGAGATTGTGTTATTTAAGACCAGCAACGAAGCGTTCTGTAATCTCTTTTGGTCTAGTAATAGCGCCACCAACAACGATGCCTCGCACTCCATATCCAAGGATTTGTTTGGCTTGTTCTGGTGTATGAATTTTCCCTTCTGCAATGACATCTACACCGGCATCACAGAGTTTTTTAATTAATTCAAAATCGGGACCATCCACTTTAGGACTGTAAGATGTGTATCCTGATAAGGTTGTTCCGACAAAGTCAATTCCCGCTTCAACAGCGGCTAGTCCTTCTTCAAAAGTACTAGTATCAGCCATCAAGAGCTGGTTAGGATATTTCTCCTTAACCTGACGAATGAACTCTTGAATCTCCAAACCATCATAGCGTTCGCGTTTAGTACAGTCTAGAGCAATCACTTCAATATCTAGTTCTGCTAATTCATCAACTTCTTTCATAGTAGCAGTGATGAAGGGTTCTTGAGGTGGATAATCTCGTTTGATAATCCCTATAATCGGAAGTTTTGTAACCTCTTTAATTTCCTTGATATCACGAACACTATTGGCTCGAATACCGACTGCTCCACCTTGCTCAGCCGCTTTGACCAGCAAGGGGATGACTCCTCCCGCTTCTGTATAAAGCGGTTCGTGAGGAAGGGCCTGACAAGAAACGATGATTCCATCTTTGATTTGTGCAATCAAGGCTTCTTTAGTAATCTGTGGCATCCTTTTTCCTCCTTTTCCTTTTTTCTTATGAGACAATTATATACTATTTTTAAAGCGCTTTCAATACTTTGTCATAGAATAGATTTCAGTTTCAAAAGTATTTTATAGAACAGCTGTTTCTGAAAGTAGTTTCAGATAACATAAATATCCGTACCTATTACTCAAAATTACGAATCTTATTATAAACTTCTATACCAATAAAACCAGTCTAGAATTCCCATCTTTTTACAGGACTCCAGACTGGTTTATTTTAGATTAACATAAAAGTTCAAAGAACAACTGAAGACAAATTAACTGTCGTTTCGTTTATAAGAAATCATTGCTCCAAGGAACACTCCTACAAAACCAAATAAGATTGTTAGTGATGAGGCAGACTCACCTGTATTTGGTAACATAGACTGTTCGTTATTACTTACTTTATTCTCTAATCGATTAGATTCAGAGTTTTCATTTGTTGATAACAATTTAGGCGACAGTGAAACTTCCTCAGCCTTGTTATCTTCTGTAGGATTTTTAAATAGTGGATTGTCAATGGAGTGTCGGAAAGTCATCGCATAAATACTAGAATTATTAGTCTCAAAAATAATCTTTCCATCTTTTTGTTCGAATTCAATAGTGTGTAGTTTTCCTTCTGAATCTACAGCATAAACATTCTCAACGGACTGATCTGTAGCAAAAGTAACAAGGACTTTTCCTTCAGGTTTAACATATCTGCCATTTGTATCTTTTAATTTGATATCAAATGCTTTATAGTTTAATGAATCGAAACCGCTAACTTTTACTTCCTCTATTTGTACAGTTTTAACATTTTTCAAAACTTCATCTGAAGCGTGAACTTGAACACTTCCTGATTCATTTTTGAAAATACGTTGTGAACGAGCAAGACCTGAGATAACTTGATTAGAGTTTGCTTCATTTTTACTTTCTCCATTCTCTACTTGCTTATCAGTGGATTTCACTACTGAATCTCCTGCTGCAGCTAATGATCCTGTGTAATCTTCTATATCATGAACTGCACTAACTACTGCATTTACTCCGCCCCGATAATCCTCTTTTTCCTCAAGAAGAGCAAGTACTGAATTAACTCCGCCTGTAAACTCAGGGTACTCTACTATTGGTGCTGATTCTTCACCTACTGTAGATACAAGACCTTCATATTCTGGAAGTTCTGTAACGAGAGACTCGCCTTTTACTCCGCCTGTGAAGTCTAGCTTTTCTACTGTTGGTGCTGGCTCTTTTCCTACTGTTGATAAGGTGCCAGTATATTCAGGAGTTTCTTCACTTACTGCAGCCTTCTCGCTACTAACTCCACCTGTAAATTCTGGAACTTCATTTGTCGCAGCTTCGCTTCCATTTACACCATGAGTAATTTTAGAACCAACTACTGAAACAGGCAAATTATGCATACTTTCGATAGCTCCTTCTGCTAAGCCTGTAACTTTTTGACCAATATCCTCAGGATCTACTGTAAACAACAGAGTCGTGGTATCATACTGCGTCATAAACGTAGCTGTCTTACCATTTGCAAGTTGTAAAGTTGGTGCTTGATTGACCAATACTTCTGAATCAAATTCCATGGCAATAATGCCTTGCCCCATATGAACTGCATGTGTAACTCTTGCTTCGGTTGGAGAAACCATATCCTTACTTAAGAAATCCCAATTGAATTTCTTATAAGACAGGGTATATTCGTTTTGGTTGTTATCTGCATGCTCATAAAGCAAACCAAATTCACCATTTCCAAGATCTTGCAAGGAGTTATAAGCAAATTTACCACTTTGAATAGGGTTATGCTTAAGCCAAGTCAGCTCTCCATTTTCTTCTACACGTGCCAAATGGACTAAACCATTGTAACGTCCTGGTCCACCTGCGTTACTGAGGATGATATATTCCTTACCATTTTGCACAGTGTGAATAGCAGACATTTGAACGTAGACATCTTTGACATCTGCATAGCGCTTCACATCTTTTTCCCAAGTTGCTCCACCATCTTTACTTGTAGCAACTTGTAAATCACCTGTTAACCCACGCATGAAAAGTTTAAGGTCACCATTGTTTAATTGTACAACTGTTGACTCCGTATTTTGAGCACCTGAATTATTCATAGTTGAAGAGTTAATTGTTTGGTTACCTACCGGACGGTTATCATTGACCGCTTCACCAGCGTGCCAAGTTTCACCATGGTCATCTGAATAAATGACGCGTGAAGACTGGGATCCACTTAGGTAGGATACGTTGTTTGTCGTGTAGGCAGGGATGACCAAACGCCCTTTATGAGGCCCTGAATGCAAGGCAATACCTGTACCAGGGCCAGTACCTAAGAAGTGCATCCAATCCTTACGAATACCGTATGTTATATCTTTTGGTGCAGACCAAGTTTTACCATCATCGTCACTGTAAGACATCCAGAGATAGTTGGTATTTGAAACTCTAAAGATATTCTTTTCGCTATATTCGAAGTAGATGTTTCCGATTAGCTCTTCACCTTTGTAAAGGTCTCCCTTATCGCTGTAGGCTGGTTTTTTAGGGTCAACGACAACACGATAATCTGTCTTTCTATTTTGAGGGTCGAAAACCTCTCCGTTTTCTCGAATCGTATAGCGACCTGATTCTCCTTGCTTATATAAAACTTGATAAACTTTATCTCCCACTTGTTCATAAGCTTTCGGAGCTTGCCCTGGCAATGAAAATACTGCCTTGCTCTCAAGGAACATGTCGTAAATTGCAAAAATTCTCTTTGTTTCAGGGTCTTGCACCAAGGCCATATCAATATTAACTGGAGATGGCCAATCTGCATGTTT
>CAJPJN010000093.1:0-6560 GCA_905369855.1 Streptococcus oralis
AAGCCATGTTTTTCAATAGCCTCAATCATGTAATTGGAACAAGTCGGCTCAAAACGACAAGAGGGGGGAAAGGCTGGTGAGATAAACCGTTGGTAAAAGCGCACAGGCGCTATTAAGATTCGTTTCATTATTTCTTAGTTACAGCCATGGTATGTAGTTGGCTGATTTCTTTTTTGTTAAGACGACGGGATTCTCCCGGACGGAGGCCTGTCAAATCTAAGTGTCCAAAACGTGTCCGAGACAACTTATCCACTTGAAGACCGACAGCTTCAAACATCTTTTTAACCTGATGGTTACGCCCTTCATGAATGGTCAACTGCACCACAGAGCGGTTTTTGACTGGATCCACTTTGAGAATCTCATAGACAGCCGGCTTGGTTTTCTTACCATCAATCTCAAGTCCACGGGTCAAGGGGCGGAGATTATCCTTATTGGCCACACCTTTAACACGCGCGACATAGACCTTGTCAATCTCATTACGAGGGTGAATCATCTCATCCGTAAAATCCCCATCATTGGTCAAAATCAAGACTCCTGATGTATCCCAGTCCAAACGACCTACAGGGTAGATGCGCTCTTTGACATTGGGCAAGAGGTCGACAACCGTCTTGCGGCCCTTGTCATCTGTCACACTGGAAATGACACCGCGTGGTTTGTTAAGCAGATAGTAGACCTTTTCTTCATTGTAGATAGGCTGACCTTCAACTTCAACCTTGTCGCCTGACTTGATGGTGGTTGCTAGTTCACGTACCACTTGGCCATTGACCGTCACCAAGCCTTGCTTGATCAGCTCTTCTGCTTTTCTCCTACTGGCCACACCTGCGTGGGCAATATACTTATTGATTCTCATCTTCTTCTATCCTTTCACCAAATAATTGGCTTTCTTGGGCTTGAATCTCAAGCTCATCAATCACTGGTAATTCTTCTAAATGATTTATCCCCATGTAATCTAGGAAATAATCCGTAGTCACATAGAGGTTGGGGCGCCCCAACACTTCTTTTTTCCCGTCTTCTCGTATCAAGTCAAAGGCCTGCAACTTTGCCAAGGCCCCACTCGAGTTGACCCCACGGATGGCATCAATCTCTATCCGTGTGATGGGCTGTTTGTAGGCAATGATGGACAAGGTCTCAAGGGCAGCCCGAGATAAACTCTGGTTGATAGGTGCCTTAGAGTATTCCTTCAAAATCTCTGCAAATTGAGGTTTGGTCACCAATCTGTATGCTCTCCCTGTCTCGATCAGAGCCAAACTGGAATCTGGGTCCTTTTCATACTTCTGGGCTAATTTTTCTAAACTCTGTTGGATGCCTGTCGGTGGCAGAGAGAGGAGTTCAGCTAACTGGCGGACTCTAATCCCATCTTCACCCGCTACAAACAAGAGCGCTTCTATTTTTGCTAAAGTACTCATCTTTCCTCTCTATCAAGTCTAGCTTTGGGCCACTTGACTTTCTTCCTTCTTTTCCATGAGATAGATATCTCCGAAACTCTCCTCTTGCACAAGGATTAGTTCCTGGGTTTTGATTAACTCTAGGGTTGCCAAAAAGAGGGTAATGACCTCTTGGAGATTCTGGGCTTCCTTGAACAAATCCTGCAAGCGCAATTGATCTTGTACAGCCAAGGACTCTTTTACGATGACCATCATGTCCTCAATCTTATACTCATCCCGCAAGATAGTCGTGTGATTCTGTGCAAACTCCTCTTTTTTCTTGGCTAGGATATTTGAAAAAGCCAAAAAGAGGTCAATGGTCGTCTTGTCATGCACAAGCTCCGCATCTTCGTAAATCAACTCTGTCGGCGCTTTGGAATAGTACTGGGCCCGATCTTGGTGCTTAGCTTCCAAGTGTTCCCCCAAGAGCTTGAACTTGCGGTATTCTTCGATTTGAGAGAGAAGATCCTGCTCCAGATCATCCTCCAAGTCTGTCACTTCTGCCACCTTTGGAAGAAGCTTACGGCTCTTGATCAGCATCAACTGACTGGCCATGACCATGTACTCACCCGTCACTTCCAGACGCATGGCCTGCAAGGTTGAGACATAGGCTAGATACTGTTCGATGACTTCCGTAATGGGTACATCGTAGATATCCATCTGATACTTAGAAACCAGGTGCAAGAGCAAGTCCAAGGGCCCTTCAAAATCTTTTAATTTAATATCCATTATCTATATTTTTCTAAGGTCAGGACTGTTTTTAATCCTAATTTTTTTGCAATTTCGTACAAATCGACCTTGTTTTCTATTTGTCTTAGAATGAACTGTTCCCGCAAGGCCTGGGCTGATAAGGTTGGGAACCCTTTCTCCTTGACAAAGGATTCTAGCTGACGAAAGGCCCACTGACGAGAATAGGCTTTCCCTCCCCTTTCAAAGAGATAGGTCTGACCCATCAAGGGTTCCAACTCTGAAAGCAAGGTTGTAGGAATGGTAACAATCCTCTGTTGGGAAGCCTTCTTGATTCGCAATACCTGAAAATCTAGATTGATATCCGCAACCTTGAGAGCTAAAATCTCACTGGGCAAGAGCCCCATTTCTAAGATAAGAAGAGCCAGTAAACGCCCCTCTGGATAGTCACTTTCTTGCCAAAAAGAGTCTAGGTTTAACAGTTCTGGTTTTACTATCTTCTTTTCAGCTTGTTTGGCTAATTCCAAACGATAAAAGCTGTCCACCTCTCCTTTTTGATAGAGAAAGTAGAGAAATTGGTTACAGGCCGAAATCTTTCGCTTCTGGGCGCTGATTTTTAGATTGGCTAGCTGGGCTTGGTAAATCTTGAGACTGGTCTCAGAAATCCGCTCGTCCACTACGTCTAAAAATTGCTCCAGATCATACTTATAGGACTGCTTGGAATTGGCAGATAAGCCCTGCTTTTCTTCTAAAAAGGCTGAAATCCTATCTCTCATTTGCATCGAATCTCATATTCCTTACTAAAGTCATGCAAGAGGGCATTGACTGCCTTGAGGATAGACTTGCGCGTGATAATCCCTTGGAAAATCCCCTCTGCATCCACAACTGGTAAGAAGGACTCATCTACCAGCTTGTGCAAGACCTCTGTAATGGTAAAATCTGGCGAAACAACCGCTACGTCCCTTTTCGTCATGTAGACAATGTCCGTATCCGCCATGATTTCTTGACTCAGATCATGCTCCATCTGATAAGCCATAATATCTCTGAGCCCAATCGTCCCAACAAACTGTTTTTCATCTGTTACAACAGGAACACGGGTATAAGTCATCTGACTGAGCAAGAGGGTCGCATGATCCGCATTGTGGGTATCAATCAACACAGCTAGATTTTCAGCAGGGGTCAAAAAAGTTTCCTCCTGCCCCAACAAGAAAGTCTCAAACTCCTTGGCAATCATCGGCTAAACTCCTTGGACAAGCCCGGATACACCTCATGGTCTCGTGTCAAAAAGTCCACTTTGAAATAACTGTCATCAATCTCCACACGAGCATAGAGACATTCTCTGATGGTCCCACGTGGTTGACTGATGGAACCTGGATTTAGAAAAAGAGTCTTTCCTTCCATCCAAGCATTTGGCACATGCAAGTGACCATAGAGACAGATATCGGCCTCTTCTTCCTGAGCCCAGTAGTCCAACTTTTGAAAGTTGAAATTGATGTCAAACAAGTGACCATGGGTTTGGATAATCTTGGTCGAACCAAGCTCGGTCACCAAACGTTCTGGGTAGCCGGCGTAAAAGTCCATGTTCCCTTTAACAACGCGGATGCCCTCCCAAAGTGGAGAATCAGGACGCAGTTCAGAATCGCCATTATGAAAAACGGCGTCAACTTTGCCTACATAGCGATCACGGATTTCTTCCACAATCAAGCTATCGCCATGAGAATCGCTCATTACAATGATGGTTTGCTTTGCCATGATGGAAATACCTCCAAAAGTTTCTTAACGGCTAAGGCGCGGTGAGATTGACTATTTTTTTCTTCAAGGGTTAATTCAGCTGAGGATTTGCCTGTCTCTCCCACGAGGAATAGAGGATCATAGCCAAAGCCATTTTCACCCTTAGGTTCAAAGTTAATGTAGCCAGGCCAGTCTGCTTCAACAACCAAACTTTCCTTGTTTGGGCTGGCTACGACTAAGGTTGTGTGGAATTGAGCTGAGCGGTCCTTGAGTTCAAAGACCATGGCCAATTCGTGCAAGAGTTTAGCATTGTTTTCACGGTCAGTTGCTCCCACACCTGCGAAACGAGCTGACCAGACACCTGGCAATCCACCAAGGACATCGACCTTGAGTCCAGAATCATCTGCCAGAACCATCTTGCCCGTTAATTGAGAAATGGTTTCTGCCTTGAGGCGGGCATTTTCTTCAAAGGTCATACCTGTTTCTGCTACTTCAGGTAGGTCAGGATAGTCATTGAGATTTTCCACATCGTAGCCTAGCTTGTCAAAGATAGCTCGGAATTCCTTGGTCTTGCCTTCGTTACGAGTCGCAATCAACAAGGTTTCTCTGACCTTGTTTGTCTCAAAGAAGTCGTGAACATCGACCCCTTCTTTAGGCAATTCCACATACAAGAGTTGCCCATTTTCAACCAAGAGCAGGGCCCCTTGACGTTGAATGACTTCCAAGTTACGTCCCATTTCTTGGTTAAGGATATCTACCACAAAGGACAATAAACGGTAGCGAGAACCATGGCGTAAAACAGTAACTGAAATCGGGAAACCTCGTTCCTCGTCTCGAAAAATCTTGGCCAATCCAACCAGAGGGAAATCCAAGTCTTCATCAGTCAATGTCCGGACACCACCAAAAATACTATATGAGCCGACATACCAGTCCTGGTCATCTTTATATTCATAAATTTTATTTGTCATAATTCTACATGCTCCACATAAATCTCTTTTTCCAGCCATTCTTCACCAATTTGTGCAAAACTTTGGCTGCTGGCTGTTGTGTAAAAACGGTGATGGAGTGGTCCGGCATCACGACCACGATTGATTTCAAAATAATTGAGTAAGACTGAGATATCCCGTACGCACTCTGCCCCACTATCAATGAGCTGAACCTTGGGTCCCATGACATTCTGGATGATAGGGCGAAGGAGCGGATAATGGGTACAACCCAAAATCAGGCTGTCCACCTTTCCAACCAAGGGACGCAGGGTTTCATAGACCACTTTCTTGGTAACACTGGTTGACAGGGCACCCGACTCCACCAAGGGAGCAAACTTGGGACAGGCCAAACTCTCCACCTGTAAGTCCGGATCCAAATCATGAATTTTCTGACGGTAGATGTCTGATTGAACCGTCATCGGCGTTCCAATGACTCCGATTTTCCCACCTTGACTGGACTTGATAGCTGCCGAAGCTCCTGGCAAAATCACACCTAGAACAGGAATGTCTAGTTGAGCCTTGATTTCTTCCCAGACGACCGCAGTCGCAGTGTTACAAGCAATGACAATCATCTTGACATCCTTGGTCAAGAGAAAGTTGACCAACTGCCAAGTATATTCACGAATTTGCTCAGCAGGACGGGGACCATAGGGCGCCCGCGCCGAATCTCCAATATAGACGATTTCTTCATGGGGAAGCTGGCGCATAAGCTCACGCACAACAGTCAAGCCCCCGACACCCGAATCCAAAAAACCAATTGGTCGATTATCCATACAGTCTTCTTTCTAGTCTTTTTTCTGATTGATAGTTCATTATGATTACCTGTCTTTAAGAACTGAAGAACAACTTCATCAACAACTATCTCTCTTAATCATAATCAAATATCAATAGAATGCAAGGAAAAAGTCTCATCCCTAAACCATAGCCAACATAGTGAGAAGTCTGGAACTTTCATCCCAGACTTTTCCTTATTTATTTTTTCTTTTTATTGTTAGCAAGGGCTGCCTTTTGTTGGCGGATGATTTGGTGGTAAACTTGTTGTACCTTAGCTTCGCTTGGTTTTTGACCATTTGCACTCAAAAGAGTACGAACTGCTTCAGCATTCAAACGTGGGTTGTCAGCAAATTCTTTTTCAATTTGCTTACGAACCAAGTACATTCCTCCAAGAGCTCCTCCTAGAAAAGCTAGCACAATCAATACAATTGCTAATAGTAAATCCATCATTTTTCTCCTGTTTCTTTTTGAGTCCCTTTCATTATACCATAAACTAGCCACCCTGACCAGTTTGTTCTACGCTTTCAAGACGATACCAATACATAGTCGCCTTATACACTCGCATCTTTGACTACTTGTTTAACCAGTTTCCAGTCGCATTATATAAAACTATAACTTCATATGAAAATCTCTTGCTTTCTCTGATTTTATTTGTTATATTAAAATTGTAAAAACAAAAGCAGTCAATACCAGTCTGTAAATAGGGTATTATATTTTTTAAGAAAAAATGAATGCGCTTACAATAAATGAGAGGAGATTTCTATGGGAAATTTATTTAGGGAGAAATCCTGTCGCTACAGTATTCGAAAGCTAACAGTCGGCACAGCCTCTGTTTTGCTTGGAGCAGTTTTTCTAGCTAGTCATACCGTCTCTGCTGATACTACTGAAGTAAAGCAAAATGAGCCTACACTAGAGAAAACTACAGCTAAGACAGATACCGTTACGAAAACAACTGAAT
>CAJPJN010000094.1:0-6441 GCA_905369855.1 Streptococcus oralis
GGCTTATGATTATGGTTTTGTAGAAAATGGTGGAGTCTGGACCTATAGTTGCCAGATTTTGCAAGGTGACTTTGTCATGACTGTGTCCGTAGTTGATGGAAACTTGAGCTTTCAAGTCTTTGATCAGGAAACAGGTGATCTCTATCCTCAAGTCCATATGGAAAGCATGACAGGAAGTTTTGTTGCAAGTGTCCGTGAGGCTTGTCTGGAGATTCTCTACCAGATTCGGAAGGCTTGTTTTGAGGTACAGGATTTTATCTGTCCTCAGACTAAGCGTATCATGGCTCAGATTCAGGAAAAGTATGGTAATCAGTTGGAGTATCTGTGGGAGAAATCGCCTGATACAGCAGTGTTAAGACATGAAGGCAATCAAAAGTGGTATGCCGTCTTGATGAAAATCTCTTGGGATAAGCTGGAAAAGGGCAGAGAAGGACAGGTGGAAGCAGTCAACCTCAAACATGACCAAGTAGCTGATTTACTTTTAAATAAAGGTATTTATCCAGCCTTTCATATGAACAAACGCTACTGGATTAGTGTGGCGCTTGATGATACTTTATCAGATGAAGAAGTACTAGAATTGATAGAAAAAAGTTGGAACTTAACTTCTAAAAAATGAAACATTTCAATAATTTTCAATTAGCTAAATATTCTATACTGAAGAAATTTTCAGAAAATATTTGATTTTTTCTTGACAAGTGCTTTTGCCTATGCTAAAATACTAAACAAGATATCAAACGAAGGAGAAAGTCAAACATGAAAACAGCTAAGTTTAATCAATTTGCTTTGTTGTTGAGGTACTCGGGCTAGTGCAAAAAGCATTAGTCCTGTTTGGCTTACCAAGCGGGAGTGAATCAACATCTCGCTTGGGTTTCTGAGCGAGATGTTTTTTTAAAACCACATTTGGAAAAGGGGAAATCTTATGCGAACAGTTGAATTTCTAGATACCAGCCTTCGGGATGGAGAACAGACACCGGGTGTTAACTTTTCAATCAAGGAAAAAATTGCCATTGCAAGACAGCTGGAGAAATGGGGTATTTCAGCCATTGAAGCTGGCTTTCCAGCGGCTAGTCCAGACTCATTTACGGCAGTGCAGGAGATTGCTAAGGCCTTGAAGAAAACAGTAGTGACTGGTTTGGCACGCTCTGTTAAATCAGATATTGACGCTTGTTATGAAGCACTTAAGGATGCTAAGTATCCACAGATTCACGTCTTTATCGCTACCAGTCCGATTCATCGTAAGTATAAGCTCAATAAGAGTAAGGAAGAGGTTCTAGAAGCTATCAAGGAGCATGTCACTTATGCACGTTCTAAATTTGAAGTGGTAGAATTCTCTCCTGAGGATGCGACTAGAACAGAGTTGGATTTCCTCTTGCAAGTTGTTCAAACAGCGGTTGATGCAGGGGCGTCTTATATCAATATTCCTGATACGGTTGGATTCACCACTCCAGAAGAGTACGGAGCCATCTTCAAATACCTGATTGAGAATGTCGAGACGGATCGTCAGATCATCTATTCACCTCATTGTCATGATGATCTTGGAATGGCAGTGGCTAATAGCCTTGCTGCTGTCAAGAATGGGGCAGGACGTGTCGAAGGAACTATCAACGGTATTGGTGAGCGAGCTGGAAATGCTGCTTTGGAAGAAATAGCAGTGGCTCTCAATATTCGCCAAGATTACTATCAAGCAGAAACTAGTATTGTTTTAAATGAAACCATCAATACGTCAGAAATGGTTTCTCGCTTTTCAGGAATTCCAGTTCCTAAAAACAAGGCTGTGGTCGGTGGCAATGCCTTTTCTCACGAATCTGGTATTCACCAAGACGGAGTCCTTAAAAATCCTCTTACCTATGAAATCATCACTCCTGAATTGGTCGGTGTCAAGAGTAATAGCCTTCCACTTGGAAAATTGTCAGGTCGCCATGCCTTTGTCGAGAAACTAAGAGAATTGGCCCTAGACTTTACAGAAGAGGACATCAAACCACTCTTCGCTAAGTTCAAGGCGCTGGCTGATAAAAAGCAAGAAATCACAGATGCAGATATTCGTGCGCTGGTAGCTGGAACCATGGTTGAAAACCCTGAAGGATTCCACTTTGATGATTTACAACTTCAAACTCATGCAGATAATGACATTGAAGCACTCGTTAGTCTAGCCAATATGGATGGGGAGAAAGTCGAATTTAATGCGACAGGGCAAGGTTCTGTTGAAGCAATCTTTAACGCTATCGACAAATTCTTTAACCAATCCGTCCGCTTGGTGTCCTACACTATTGACGCTGTGACAGATGGAATTGATGCCCAAGCTCGGGTTTTGGTCACTGTTGAAAATAGAGATACAGAAACCATCTTTAATGCAGCAGGCCTTGATTTCGATGTGTTGAAGGCTTCGGCTATTGCCTATATAAACGCTAATACCTTTGTTCAAAAAGAAAATGCTGGTGAGATGGGACGCAGTGTTTCCTATCGAGATATGCCTAGTGTGTAAAGGAGAAAGCTATGACAAAGAAAATAGTAGCTCTAGCAGGGGATGGAATCGGCCCAGAAATCATGGATGCTGGGTTAGAGGTTCTGGAAGCTATAGCTAAAAAAACAGGCTTTGACTATGAAATAGACAAACGACCTTTTGGAGGTGCAGGAATTGATGCAGCAGGCCATCCTTTACCTAGTGAAACCCTCAAAGCATGTAGAGAAGCAGATGCCATTCTCCTAGCGGCTATCGGGAGTCCCCAGTATGATGGAGCAGCGGTTCGGCCTGAACAAGGCTTGCTGGCTCTCCGTAAGGAACTAAATCTCTATGCTAATATTCGCCCTGTTAAGATTTTTGAGAGTCTCAAGCATTTGTCACCACTAAAACCAGAACGAATTGCTGGTGTAGACTTTGTTGTGGTACGGGAGTTGACAGGTGGGATTTATTTTGGGGATCATATTCTTGAAGAAAGAAAAGCGCGTGATATCAACGACTATAGCTATGAGGAAGTGGAGCGGATTATTCGCAAAGCCTTTGAAATCGCAAGAAGTCGGAGAAAAATCCTTACCAGTATTGATAAGCAAAACGTGTTGGCAACATCAAAACTCTGGCGGAAAGTAGCTGAGAAGGTCGCAAAGGATTTCCCAGATGTGACCTTGGAACACCAGCTAGTCGACTCAGCTTCCATGCTTATGATTACTAATCCTGCTAAGTTTGATGTCATCGTGACGGAGAATCTTTTCGGAGATATTCTATCTGATGAATCAAGCGTTCTATCTGGCACACTTGGGGTTATGCCATCAGCCAGTCATTCTGAAAATGGACCAAGTCTCTATGAACCTATTCACGGTTCAGCACCTGATATTGCAGGTCAAGGAATTGCCAATCCTATTTCCATGATTTTATCAGTGGCCATGATGTTGAGAGATAGTTTCGGACGTTATGAGGATGCAGAGCGTATCGAGCATGCTGTTGAGGCAAGTTTGGCGGCTGGTATTTTAACGAGAGATATAGGAGGACAGGCTTCGACCAAGGAAATGACGGAAGCTATTATTGCAAGGTTATGAAGTTAGATGAAAAAATTACTCTAGTCCTTTTGATTTGGAATGTCATGGTTTTCTTGATTTATGGTATTGACAAATCTAAGGCGAGGAGAAGAGCTTGGCGCATTCCAGAGAAAATCTTACTTATTTTAGCCTTTACTTGTGGTGGTTTTGGTGCCTGGCTAGCAGGAATTACTTTTCACCACAAGACTAGAAAATGGTACTTTAAAACGGTTTGGTTTCTCGGGATGGTGACTACACTAGTAGCCTTATATGTTATTTGGAGGTAATGGATGGCAGGAAAATCGATTTTTGATAAATTATGGGACCGTCATGTCATCACAGGAGAAGAGGGGCAACCCCAACTCATGTATGTGGATCAGCACTATATACACGAAGTGACCAGCCCTCAGGCTTTTCAAGGATTACGAGATGCAGGACGCAGATTGAGACGACCAGACTTGACATTTGGAACCTTTGACCACAATGTCCCAACGGTCAATATTTATGATATTCGAGATGTGATTTCTAAGGCTCAAATTGATAAGCTTGCTGAAAATGTTGAGGAGTTTGGGATTGAACATGCTGCTCACGGTTCTGAAAAACAAGGAATTGTCCACATGGTTGGTCCAGAAACAGGACGGACTCAACCAGGGAAATTCATCGTCTGTGGGGATAGCCATACGGCAACCCACGGAGCTTTCGGAGCGATCGCCTTTGGAATTGGGACCAGTGAGGTCGAACATGTCTTTGCGACACAGACCCTCTGGCAGGTAACCCAAGAAAATGCTGGTGGAATTCACTGGTGTTCCTCAAAAAGGAGTTTATTCTAAGGATTACATTCTCGCCCTGATTGCCAAGTACGGCGTTGCTTGCGGCGTTGGCTACGTGGTGGAATATCGTGGACAAGCTATTGATGCACTGAGCATGGAAGAGCGAATGACCATCTGCAATATGTCCATCGAGTTTGGATCTAAGATGGGAATCATGAATCCGGATCAAACCACCTATGATTATCTCAAGGGACGGGAATGTGTTCCAGAGGACTTTGAAGAGGCTGTGGCGGATTGGAAAACAATTGTCAGTGATGATGATGCTGTTTATGATAAGGTTATCCAGATGGATGTCTCAGGATTGGCTCCTATGGTGACCTGGGGAACCAATCCTGCTATGGGGGTTGACTTTGACAGTAGCTTCCCAGAAATTAAGGATATGAATGATGAGCGAGCCTACAATTACATGGACTTGGAGCCTGGTCAAAAGCCAGCAGATATTGAACTAGGTTATATCTTTATCGGCTCTTGTACAAATGCTCGTCTTAGCGATTTGCAACTGGCTGCGCGATTTGTTAAAGGGAAGAAAATTGCTCCTAACCTAACGGCTATCGTAGTACCAGGCTTTCGTCCTGTGAAACGAGCTGCTGAGAAGTTGGGCTTGGATAAGGTCTTCTTAGACGCTGGTTTTGAGTGGAGAGATCCAGGTTGTTCTCTGTGTCTAGGGATGAATCCTGACAAGGTTCCAGATGGTGTTCACTGTGCCTAAAACAGCAATCGAAACTTTGAAGACAGACAAGGTCTTGGCGCTAAGACCCATCTCTGCAGTACAGCCATGGCAGCTGCAGCAGCTATTGCAGGGCGATTAGAAGAAGTTCGGCAAATGCCAGAAGCCCAGTAAGGAGAGGATATGGAGAAATTTACAGTTTATACGGGAACGACTGTTCCTCTCATGAATGATAACATCGACACCGATCAAATCCTACCCAAGCAGTTTCTCAAGTTAATTGATAAAAAAGGCTTTGGTAAGTACCTCATGTATGCTTGGCGTTATCTGGACGACAAGTATACTGAGGATCCAGACTTTGTCTTTAACCGACCTGAATATCGGAAAGCTAGTATTCTCATCTCAGGGGATAACTTTGGGGCAGGATCTTCGAGGGAGCATGCCGCTTGGGCTCTAGCGGACTATGGTTTTAAGGTCGTGATTGCAGGATCTTTTGGGGACATTCATTACAATAATGAACTTAATAATGGAATGTTGCCTATTGTACAGCCTCGAGAGGTTCGAGAGAAACTAGCTCAGCTACAACCGACTGACCAGGTAACTGTGGACTTGGAACAACAAAAAATCATTTCACCAGTTGGAGAATTCACTTTCGAAATTGATAGCGAATGGAAACACAAGCTCTTAAATGGTTTGGATGATATCGGTATTACCTTGCAGTATGAAGATTTGATTGCTGCTTATGAAAAACAACGACCAGCCTACTGGCAGGATTAGAAGAAAAATAGAAAAGGAAATAGAACTATGACAAAACACATTCAATGGAACGGAACACTTTCACAAGAAGGCTATGACATTTTAAAAGGTGAGGGCGGATGTATCGTTTGCCCTACAAAAGTTGGTTACATCATCATGACTAGTGACAAGGCTGGTCTTGAACGTAAGTTTGAAGCCAAAGAACGTAACCGTAACAAACCAGGTGTTGTACTTTGTGGTAGCATGGACGAGCTTCGCACTTTAGCACAACTCAACCCAGAAATTGAAGCCTTTTACCAAAAACATTGGGATGAAGATATTCTTCTTGGTTGTATCCTTCCATGGAAACCAGAAGCTTTTGAAAAACTTAAAGCATACGGTGATGGTCGTGAAGAACTGATGACTGATGTGCGTGGAACGAGCTGTTTCGTTATCAAATTTGGGAAAGCTGGTGAACAATTGGCTGCCAAACTTTGGGAAGAAGGTAAAATGGTCTACGCTTCATCTGCAAACCCATCTGGAAAAGGAAACCGTGGTAAGGTAGAAGGTATCGGAGAACGCATCGAAGGAGCAGTCGACCTTGTTATCGAGGCAGACGACTACGTTGCATCTATCCAACCTGACAAAACGATTGAAACTCGCTACGAGCAAGGTGTGATGGTGTCTATGGTCGATAAA
>CAJPJN010000095.1:0-6408 GCA_905369855.1 Streptococcus oralis
ACGTCAGCTTCCATCTGCAACCTCAAAACAGTGTTTTGAGCTGACTTCGTCAGTTCTATCTACAACCTCAAAGCAGTGCTTTGAGCAACCTGCGGCTAGCTTCCTAGTTTGCTTTTTGATTTTCATTGAGTATAAGAAAAATAAAAAATAGAGAGCAGTTAAAGTATGAAAATTTTAATTGTAGAAGATGAAGAGATGATCCGAGAGGGGATCAGCGATTATTTGACGGATTGTGGCTATGAAACTATTGAGGCGGCGGACGGTCAAGAAGCCTTGGAGCAATTTTCCAGCTATGAAGTAGCCTTGGTTTTACTGGATATCCAGATGCCAAAGCTCAATGGCTTAGAAGTCCTAGCTGAGATTCGCAAAACCAGCCAGGTTCCTGTCTTGATGCTGACCGCCTTTCAGGATGAAGAATACAAGATGAGTGCCTTTGCCTCTCTGGCAGATGGCTATCTGGAAAAACCTTTCTCCCTCTCCCTCTTAAAAGTGAGGGTGGATGCGATTTTCAAGCGCTATTATGATATGGGACGAGTCTTCTCCTATAAGGATGCCAAGGTGGATTTTGAGAGCTACAGTGCCAGCCTAGCAGGTGAGGAAGTAGCCATCAATGCTAAAGAGTTGGAAATTCTTGATTATTTGGTTAAAAATGAAGGAAGGGCCTTGACTCGTTCTCAGATAATCGATGCTGTCTGGAAGGCGACAGATGAGGTTCCCTTTGACCGTGTCATTGATGTCTATATCAAGGAATTGCGGAAAAAGCTAGACTTGGACTGCATCCTCACTGTGCGCAATGTTGGTTATAAATTGGAGCGAAAATGAAACGAACAGGTTTATTTACAAAGATATTTATCTATACCTTCTCGATTTTTAGTGTTCTGGTTATCTGCCTGCATTTAGCTATTTATTTTCTTTTTCCTTCTACTTATTTGAGCCACCGTCAGGAAACCATTGGTCAGAAAGCGACAGCCATTGCCCAGTCCCTAGAAGGCAAGGATAGGCAGAGCATCGAGCAAGTCTTAGACTTGTATTCCCAGACTAGTGATATCAAGGGGGCGGTCAAGGGAGAGATGACCGAGGACAAGTTAGAAGTCAAGGGCAACCTTCCTCTGGACACAGACCGTCAGACCACCTCTCTCTTTATTGAGGAGCGCGAGGTGACAACGCAGGACGGTGGTACCATGACTCTCCAGTTTCTAGCTTCCATGGATTTGCAAAAGGAAGCAGAGCAGATTAGTCTACAATTTCTCCCTTATACTTTGCTGGCCTCCTTTCTGATTTCCCTCTTAGTGGCCTATATCTATGCTCGGACTATTGTTGCTCCGATATTGGAAATCAAGCGGGTGACCCGTCGGATGATGGATTTGGATTCCCAAGTGCGATTACGTGTGGATTCTAAGGATGAGATTGGTGATCTCAAGGAACAAATCAATAGCCTTTACCAGCATCTTTTGACTGTCATTGCGGACTTGCATGACAAGAATGAAGCTATTCTCCAGCTGGAGAAGATGAAGGTCGAATTTTTACGAGGTGCTTCTCATGAATTGAAAACACCTCTGGCTAGTTTGAAAATCCTGATTGAAAACATGAAAGAAAATGTCGGTCGTTATAAGGATAGAGACCACTATCTGGGAGTTGCCTTGGGGATTGTGGATGAGCTCAATCACCACGTTCTCCAGATACTTTCTCTCTCGTCTGTGCAGGAATTGCGAGATGATAGGGAACAAATTGACCTACACCAGATAACGCAAAGTCTGGTTAAGGATTATGCTTTACTAGCCAAGGATAGAGAGCTCCAGATAGACAATAGTTTGACTCATCAGCAGGCTTATCTAAACCCATCTGTCATGAAGTTGATTTTGTCTAACCTCATCAGTAATGCTATCAAGCACTCCGTTCCAGGCGGCTTAGTTAGCATTGGAGAAAGAGAAGGTGAACTTTTTATAGAAAATAGCTGTAGCTCAGAAGAACAAGAAAAACTAGCCCAGTCTTTTTCTGACAATGCTAGTCGCAAGGCCAAAGGGTCTGGGATGGGGCTCTTTGTGGTCAAGAGTCTATTGGAACATGAAAAATTACCTTATCGTTTTGAGATGCAGGAGAATTGTTTGACCTTCTTCATAGCTTTTCCAAAAGTCGCCCAAGACTAGGGAGAGAAAGGGTTTACATAGATGAAGCTAGAAGAAATTCAATCGAAACTGCGGGAAAAACTAGATTTTTTTGTCAAAAAGTGATAAAATGAACAATGTAAATGGGATGACCCATAAAAATATACAGGAGGCCTGATAAAATGGCAATCGTTTCAGCAGAAAAATTTGTCCAAGCAGCTCGTGACAACGGTTATGCAGTTGGTGGATTTAACACAAACAACCTTGAGTGGACTCAAGCTATCTTGCGCGCAGCAGAAGCTAAAAAAGCTCCAGTTTTGATCCAAACTTCAATGGGTGCTGCTAAATACATGGGTGGTTACAAAGTTGCTCGCAACTTGATCGCTAACCTTGTTGAATCAATGGGTATCACTGTACCAGTAGCTATCCACCTTGACCACGGTCACTACGAAGATGCACTTGAGTGTATCGAAGTTGGTTACACTTCAATCATGTTTGACGGTTCACACCTTCCAGTTGAAGAAAACCTTAAATTGGCTAAAGACGTTGTTGAAAAAGCACACGCTAAAGGTATCTCAGTAGAAGCTGAAGTTGGTACTATCGGTGGTGAAGAAGACGGAATCATCGGTAAAGGTGAATTGGCTCCAATCGAAGACGCTAAAGCAATGGTTGAAACTGGTATCGACTTCTTGGCAGCTGGTATCGGTAACATCCACGGTCCTTACCCAGCAAACTGGGAAGGTCTTGACCTTGACCACTTGCAAAAATTGACAGAAGCTCTTCCAGGATTCCCAATCGTATTGCACGGTGGTTCAGGTATTCCTGATGAGCAAATCCAAGCAGCTATCAAACTTGGTGTTGCGAAAGTTAACGTTAACACTGAATGCCAAATCGCATTCGCTAACGCAACTCGTAAATTTGCTCGTGACTACGAAGCAAACGAAGCAGAATACGACAAGAAAAAACTCTTCGACCCACGTAAATTCTTGGCTGACGGTGTAAAAGCTATCCAAGCATCAGTTGAAGAACGTATCGACGTATTCGGTTCAGAAGGTAAAGCTTAATCTAGCTGAATAATATAGAATAGAAACCTGCCCATTGGGTGGGTTTTTTGATGTTTTCAGAAAACTATTAAGCCAGAATTTTGGACTAATACTCTTCGAAAATCTCTTCAAACCACGTCAGCTTTATCTGCAACCTCAAAGCTGTGCTTTGAGCTACCTGCATCTAGCTTCCTAGTTTGCTCTTTGATTTTCATTGAGTATAAAAATACCACTTTAAGAGAAAAATTTTCAATTTCACAAATTTTAGGCAAACGCTTGCATTCTAGTTTTTATTGGACTATAATAGGTTGGTATAAAGCCTTCTGTAATAATATTGAGAAGGTATAGAAAGTAAGGATTTAGAATACTTGTTATCAAAAACACAATGTTGCTATTCCTTGCGATAGGGAGATAGATATGGCAATGATAGAAGTGGAACATCTTCAGAAAAATTTTGTGAAGACTGTTAAGGAACCGGGCTTGAAGGGAGCTTTGCGCTCCTTTATTCATCCTGAAAAGCAGACCTTTGAAGCGGTCAAGGATTTGACCTTTGAGGTCCCAAAAGGGCAGATTTTAGGCTTCATCGGGGCAAATGGTGCTGGAAAGTCAACCACCATTAAAATGCTGACTGGGATTTTGAAGCCGACATCTGGTTTTTGTCGGATTAACGGCAAGATTCCCCAGGACAATCGCCAAGATTATGTCAAGGATATTGGAGTGGTTTTTGGGCAAAGAACCCAGTTGTGGTGGGATTTGGCTCTACAAGAGACCTACACGGTTTTAAAAGAGATTTATGATGTGCCAGACTCACTTTTCCATAAGCGCATGGACTTTTTGAATGAAGTCTTGGATTTGAAGGACTTTATCAAGGATCCCGTGCGGACTCTTTCATTGGGACAACGGATGCGGGCGGATATTGCAGCCTCCTTGCTCCACAATCCTAAAGTTCTCTTTTTAGATGAGCCGACCATTGGTTTGGACGTTTCGGTCAAGGATAACATTCGTCGAGCTATTACTCAGATCAATCAGGAGGAAGAAACAACCATTCTCTTGACCACTCACGACCTGAGCGATATTGAGCAACTCTGTGATCGGATTTTTATGATTGACAAGGGGCAGGAGATTTTTGATGGAACGGTTAGCCAGCTCAAGGAAACCTTTGGCAAGATGAAGACACTTTCCTTTGAATTGGTGCCAGGGCAAAGTCATCTCGTCTCTCACTATGAAGGCTTTTCGGATATGACTATTGATAGACAAGGAAATAGCCTTAATATTGAATTTGATAGTTCACGCTACCAATCAACTGATATTATCAAGCAAACCCTGTCTGATTTTGAAATCCGCGATTTGAAGATGGTGGATACGGATATTGAGGATATTATCCGTCGCTTCTATCGAAAGGAGCTCTAAGATGGTCAAATTGTGGAGACGTTATAAACCCTTTATCAATGCAGGTGTTCAGGAGTTGATTACCTATCGAGTCAACTTTATTCTCTATCGGATTGGCGATGTTATGGGAGCCTTTGTGGCCTTTTATCTCTGGAAGGCTGTCTTTGATTCCTCACAAGAGTCTTTGATTCAGGGCTTCAGTATGGCAGATATCACCCTCTACATCATCATGAGTTTTGTGACCAATCTTCTGACCAGGTCAGATAGCTCCTTTATGATTGGGGAGGAGGTCAAGGATGGTTCCATTATCATGCGCTTGTTGAGACCGGTGCATTTTGCGGCTTCTTACCTCTTTACCGAGCTTGGTTCCAAGTGGTTGATTTTTATTAGCGTTGGCCTTCCATTTTTAAGTGTCATTGTTTTGATGAAAATCGTATCTGGTCAAGGGATTGTAGAAGTACTGGGATTAACTGTCCTTTATCTCTTTAGTCTAACGCTAGCTTATCTGATTAACTTTTTCTTTAATATTTGCTTTGGATTTTCTGCCTTTGTGTTTAAAAATCTTTGGGGATCCAATCTCCTCAAGACTTCCATAGTGGCCTTTATGTCGGGGAGTTTGATTCCCTTGGCATTCTTTCCAAAGATTGTTTCAGATATTCTGTCCTTCTTGCCTTTTTCATCCTTGATTTACACTCCGGTCATGATCATTGTTGGGAAATACGATGCCAGTCAGATTGTTCAGGCGCTTTTGCTCCAGTTTTTCTGGCTCTTAGTGATGGTGGGCTTGTCTCAGTTGATTTGGAAACGAGTCCAGTCATTTATCACCATTCAAGGAGGTTAGTATGAAAAAATATCAACGCATGCATCTGATTTTTATCAGACAATACATCAAGCAAATCATGGAATACAAGGTGGATTTTGTGGTTGGTGTGCTGGGAGTTTTTTTGACTCAAGGCTTGAATCTCTTGTTTCTCAATGTCATCTTTCAACACATCCCATCCCTAGAAGGCTGGACTTTTCAAGAAATTGCTTTTATCTATGGATTTTCCTTGATTCCCAAGGGACTGGACCATCTCTTTTTTGATAATCTCTGGGCGCTAGGGCAACGCTTGGTGCGAAAAGGAGAATTTGATAAGTATCTGACACGTCCTATCAATCCTCTCTTTCACATCCTAGTTGAGACCTTTCAGATTGATGCCTTGGGTGAACTTTTGGTCGGAGGCCTTCTGCTAGCGACAACAGTATCTAGTATTGCTTGGACTCTTCCCAAACTCCTGATTTTTCTAGTCTGCATTCCTTTTGCGACCTTGATTTATACTTCCTTGAAAATTGCGACAGCCAGCATCGCTTTTTGGACCAAGCAGTCAGGCGCCATGATTTACATTTTTTATATGTTTAATGACTTTGCCAAGTACCCGATTTCTATTTACAATTCTCTTCTACGATGGTTGATTAGCTTTATCGTGCCATTTGCCTTTACGGCCTACTATCCTGCTAGCTATTTCTTGCAGGACAAGGATGTAATCTTTAACATCGGAGGTTTGATTTTGATTTCCCTTGTCTTTTTTGGTATTTCCCTTAAACTCTGGGATAGGGGCTTGGATTCTTATGAAAGTGCTGGATCGTAATAGGTAAAGTTAGACCAAAATCAAGAAAGGAACTAATGATGTTTGTAATTGAAGAAGTCAAGGATGAAGATCAAAAAAAGGCAGTTGTCGCTGAAGTTTTAAAGGATTTACCAGAATGGTTTGGAATACCTGAAAGCACACAAGCTTACATTGAAGGAGCCGCGGATTTGCAAGTTTGGGCTGCCTATCAGGAGCGCGATTTGGCTGGCTTTATCAGCTTATCCTACTCTAGTGAAGATTGTG
>CAJPJN010000096.1:0-6401 GCA_905369855.1 Streptococcus oralis
CGAGTCAATTTAGGGCCTAACTGAATTACAGTCTCAGCTTTTGTACTACTCAAAGCTTGTACATCTGTGTTTGCTGCGATAAATTCTACGCCTGCAACACCTTCGTCAACCATGCGGTTAATGGCGTTACCGCCACCTCCACCAACACCGATTACTTTAATAACTGCACCTTGAGCTGCTGCTGTATCAAATGAAAATGTCATAGTTTATTTTTCCTCTTTTATTCATCAAACATGCTTCCGATTAAGCCACGGAAACGATCTGCGATTTTTGGTTTATTTTGAGAAGATACTTTATCTTCTTTCGGAGCAACTACGTTCGTAGAAGCTGACTGCTCTACCTCAGTATTTTGAACTGGTTGAATAGGGGTCGGTTGTGCTACCTGCGTAACGCGTTGAATCATCCCACCAAAATTAATTGGTTGGTGACGCAAAGTATCTTCACCCTTGACTGCTCGTTGCGCTAATAAATGCACCTCAGTCAATTGACCAGCAAATTCAGACAAGCTAATCACATGAGCGAAGGCAGGATTACGGATTCCAACTTGATTTGGAACGTAAAGTTTGACACCAACGCCAAATACTTCCTGTGCAAGTTCTACAATACCTGGTAAAATAGCATTTCCACCAATCAGAACAATCCCACCTGGAAGATCCAACAAATGTCTTCTTTCCAACTCTTGTTTGATTTGTTCAAAAATGTGTTTAATGCGAGCTGAAATAATCTCTGCTAGGTAGCTTTCTGTAACTTCTACAGGCTCTACTTCACCAATCACTTCAACTTGGAAGGTTTCATTGCTTGCAAGTGAAGGGTAGGCTTCACCATAGTTCAATTTCAATCCTTCAGCTAGTTTTTGTGAAGTCTTCAAGACTTTAGAGATATCTTTTGTGACATAATCTCCACCTTCTTGAAGAATATTTGTAAACTGGAGTTCTTGGTTACGGATTGTAGCAACAGTCGTTTGACCTGCCCCCATATCAATCACTGTAGCACCAAATTCACGTTCACCTTCATTCAAAATCGATTGAACCATTGCTAGTGGTGAAATAATAATATTTTCAACTTGAACACCTGAGCGCTCAACTGTCTTGCGTAAATTGTGAAGAATAGTACGTGGACCTGTGTAAAGTAAGCCACGCATTTCAAGACGAACCCCCATCATACCACGTGGATCACGAATACCTTGGAAACCATCTACTATAAATTCTTCAGGAATAAAAGTAATGACTTCACGATCTGGTGTCATACTCTTTGTCAAGGCTGATTTGACAACATTTTCAACATCTTGATCTGTAATTTCTTTTGTATCAGATGTAACTGGAATCATTCCTTGAGTTGGTTCTACTTGCAAAAGATTTCCAGGCAAACCAACATTCACTGATTTGATTGAAATGCCAGCTTTCTCTTCTGCTTGGGAAATAGCTGACTTGATAGCAGTTGCTGCTGCTTCAATATCAACGATAATCCCATCCTTTACACCTTTACTCTTGGCATTACTTACACCAATTACATTTAGTTCACCATTTCTAAGCTCGGCAACCAATACTTTAATCGAATTAGTTCCGATATCTAAGCCTGTAAAAAAACCATCTCTAGCCATTACATCGCATCCTCTCTCTTCCAAGTTTCAAACTTCTATTCAATATAGCTAAAACAGGGCATAGCTATTCACAGAATATTATAACACAAAAAATCCAATCGTGCTTAGTTTTTCCTAAATTTACTTACCATTTTTTTACATTCGCTCATCAGCTTTTTTTATTTTCCAAACAAATTATAAAAAATCAGATTTATGAAAAAAGAAAGCTCATTTCTAAGCTTTCTTTGCAATCATTTTTTCTGCTTCTTGTTCTAAAAATAGTTCCAAAATTTTCTTTGTCAACGTAATCGCCGCTGATAAGGCTAGGGAAACGATTAAATAATTAGCTACCAAGCCATGGTCCCCAATCAATGGTGGTTTTGTCAAGAATCCATAATCTCCACCTGTTACTAAATTGACCACAAAAATTAAGGCATTTAGGGCAAAGGTCATGAGAAAAATTCCCTTCACATCCAACAATCGTGCATCATACTGTCTCAATAGATAAACTAGAGAGTTCCCCAAGAGAGCTAGGTGCCCAAAGATAAAGGATAAAATCGCAATATGTGGGAAAGGATAGGCATCTGGCACTGGATAAACAAAGGCTGCTAGTGTCCCAAATGTCCCCAACAATGCAAAATACTGCCTATATTTAGACTGACCAGGAAGCAAGAGCACCACAAACATAGCCATACGGCAATGGTAAAAAGGTAGGCTTTCTGACAGCGGCATATGATTGACCCCATACCAACCATAAAGTAGGATCAACTGAACGGCCTGCAAGATTTGGAAAAATCGTTGATAAGCCTTCTTTTCACGATAACGATAGGCTGTATAGAAGGTCAAGGCCAAGAGTGTAAATATACTGACATACCAAAAAAGGTCAAATTTGGGTGGCTCTGTTGCTTGGGTCGTAAAGAAAATATCCCATAAATTCATCTAGTCTTCCTCATGATTCAAAATTTTCCTGCATTTTATTATACCATGCTATTTGTCAAAAATGGATTTAGAAATACGTAAATGTTTGACAAAATTACTTGGCTTCATTTTCTAAACTTTCTACCAGCTTGGCTAGATTCATAGAGTTAGAGCCTTTGAGCAAGATTTGGTCATTATCTCCAAGGCTTTCTTTAACCTGCTTAACTAGGTCTTCAAATTGGTCTTGGTCTTCTGTTTTCTTGAAGTAGTAAACGTAGCCGATTGGGAACATTTGACTGGCCAATTGGGCTAATTCAGCAATGTCTTCTCCATAGAAAATAACGGTATCCAGCACATCTGGAGAAAGGCTCAAAATCATCTGGTTATGAAGTTGAACAGACTGGTCACCAAGTTCCTTCATATCCGCCAAGACAGCGATTTTTTTGCCACCTTCATTAGCTGGAATGGCAGAGAAAGTCTCTAAAATCAGCTTCATAGCAGTTGGATTGGCATTGTAAACATCTGACAGAATATCTGCTCCATTGGCTGCTTTCTTCCACTCGGTACGGTTACGCGTCAATTCAAGATTTTGGAAGGCCAAACGAATTTGCTCCTCTGAAACTCCTTCTTGCAGGGCAACATAGGATGCAATCATAGCATTAGTGGCATTGTACTTACCAGTCACTGGCAAATCAAGGACTTGTTCCAAGAAATTAGCCTTAAATGTCAGACTATCCTTGCGCTCAACCAAGTCTGTGATTTCCAACTCTGCCCCTTGCCCAAAACGAACCACCTTTTTATCAGTTGGCAAGTAGTCCTCTACAATCGAGTCAGCTGGCGCTAAAAGCAAGGAACCAGGTGCCATCCCGTCTGCAATTTGCATTTTTCCTTTAGCAATCTCAGAACGGTCTTTGAAAAAGGCCAAATGGGCTTCTCCAACCAAGGTCACGATGGCTGTTTTTGGACGAGCCAATTCAGACAAGAGATGAATATCGCCCAAGTGATCCTGCCCCATCTCCAAGACCAACTTTTCTGTTCCTTCAGGCATATGGAGAACTGTGTAAGGAAGACCAATCTCATTATTGTAGTTGCCTTGTGTTTTGTAAGTTTTGTAGGTTGTTGATAGCAAGTGCGCTAACATATCCTTGGTCGTTGTTTTACCATTTGAACCCGTAACCGCAAAGACATCAACAGTCGTTTTTTCAAGATAGTAGGCTGCTAGTTGCTGAAAGGCAGTCAGAACATCATCTACTAGAATATAGGGATGATTTGCAACCTCTTTCTCAGACAGGGTTGCTGCTGCACCATTTTCAAAGGCTGTTTCGATAAAGTCATGACCATCACGCGCACCCTTGAGGGGCACAAATAAATCTCCTGTCGCAATTAAGCGACTGTCAAACTCAGCTTTTTCTAACTGGGTGTCCTCAAAGAGGCTGATATCATTTTTAGCTCCTACAACTTGAGCCACTTCATGAATTGTTAATTTCATTTCTACTCCTTTAAAAAGGGTCGAAACTCGAGAACTCTAGTCACCTTGCAGTGATGGTTCTGGCTCCTACCCTCTCTTTCATTTTTATAGCAAATGCGCTTCGCGCTTGTCAAAGCTTTCCTTAGCAAGGTCAACCAAACGCTCGATTAGTTCTGGATAGCTGATTCCCATATTGTCCCAAAGTAGTGGGTACATAGACCACTGGGTGAAACCTGGCATGGTATTAAGCTCGTTTAGGAAAATCTCTCCCTTGTCTGTATAGAAGAAATCGCAACGAGAGAGACCGAGACCCCCAATGGCACGGAAGGCCGTTTCTGCATTTTGACGCATGACAGCTACCACATCATCACTGATTTTAGCTGGGATGTCCATGGTAATCTTGTTGTCAATATACTTGGCATCGTAGTCATAAAAGGCAACATCCTTGACTACTTCTCCTGGAAGGGTGCTTTTAACATCGTAGTTGCCCAAGAGACCAACCTCGATTTCACGGGCATTTACCCCTTGCTCTACCAAGACACGACTGTCATATCGGAAGGCAAGTTCCAAAGCTTGGCGGAGTTCTTCTTGATTTTCAGATTTAGAAATACCGACACTAGAACCCATGTTTGACGGCTTAGTGAAGACTGGATAAGCCAATTTTTCTTCCACTTCAGCGATTTTAGCAGTCACATCATCCCCTTCAACGATAGCCACATAAGGAACTTGGGCAATGCCTGCAGATTCTAAAACACGCTTGGTAGTGATTTTATCCATGGCAAGACTAGATGACAAGATATTACAGCCGACATAAGGCATTTTCAAAACTTCAAGGAATCCTTGAACAGAGCCATCTTCCCCCATCGGACCGTGAAGAACTGGAAAGACAACTGCCCCTTCTTCGTAGATGGCACTTGGTACAACTTTCTTATCCCAATCAATGGTCGCATTGGTCATGAGACGGTCCTCTTGACCTGGAGTCTGACTAAATTCCTGCGTTTTGATAAAGTCACCTGACTGACTGATAAAGAAAGTCTTAACTGTGAAACGGTCGTAATTGACCGCACGCATGACACTTTCCGCTGAAAGGACAGAGACTTCGCGTTCCGCACTCCGCCCACCATATAAAAGAATAATCGTTTGTTTCATATTATTTGTCCTAATTCTACTAGAATACTCGCTCTTTAGTATATCATATTTGCTTGGTTTTTTAAAACTTGAACCTGATTCTACTCATCACACTATACAAAAAGAGGCCGATAGGAACGATTTTCAGCCTCCTTGATTTTTTATAAATGGATGAAGTTCGTAAATTTGCCTATACTTACAACTCTGTCCGATTTTCAATGGCTCGTAAGAGTGTCACTTCGTCCGCATACTCGATATCTGCCCCCACAGCAAGGCCACGTGCTAGACGCGTAACCTTGATGCCAGCTGGCTTGAGCAAACGTGAAAGATACATGGAAGTCGCTTCCCCATCTGCTGTGGCATTGGTTGCTACGATTACTTCTGAAACTTCACTATCCATCAGACGGGTCATGAGACTCTTGAGATTAATATCATCTGGACTAATACCATTCATGGGAGAAATGAGGCCATGTAAGACATGATAAAGTCCATGGTATTCTTGGATGTTCTCCATAGCTGCCACATCACGACTATCCTCAAGAACTAAAATCGTTGTCTGGTCACGACTTGGATCAGTACAGATGGAGCAGGGATCTTCATCAGTCAAACGACCACAGATGGAACAGTAGGTTAGCTCTCTCTTAGCAGAAAGAAGGTTTTTGGCAAATTCATTGACATCGTCATCAGACATTCCAATAGTATAAAAGGCCAGACGGGTAGCCGTCTTAATCCCGATACCCGGTAACTTGGAATAACTATCAATCAGCTTGGCTATAGGTGTTGGATAAAGCATATATTCCTTTCTAATTCATTGGATGATGTTGGTTATAGAGGTTGATAATATCGCGCGCAATGGAAGGTCCGACACCATTTGTAAGATTGGTGTTATGCGGAAAGACAACGGCTACAGCGATTTGAGGATTATCTGATGGGGCATAGGCCACGGCGTTGGTGTTGTTGGCTTTTTGACCACCTGCTACATAACTTTCGGCAGTACCCGTTTTCCCACTAATGGATACAGCTGCACCATTGGAAAAGGCACGACCGGTTGTCAAAGCACTACCACCATGTGAAACTTGATAAAATCCTTGTTGGAGGATGGAAACATCAGACTCAGAAATATTAATTTTATTCATTTCCTTGGTATCAATAGATTGAATTAAGCCCCCTAAGCCACCTTGTTCGTTATTTCCATAAATCCCCTCAACAATGTGGGGTGCAATCCGAACACCGTTGTTGGCAATAGTGCCGACGTACTGAGCCAATTGCATTTGGGTGTAGTTATCAAACTGACCAAAGGAATTATTG
>CAJPJN010000097.1:0-6391 GCA_905369855.1 Streptococcus oralis
TTATACTTGGCAACTTGCTTAGCCACTGCGACTGGAATCCCCGCTGTTGAAACCAGCAAGAACCAGGCATAGATATTGTAGCCCATGGTAAAGAGACCATTGGCCGTAGCTGCATAAGAACCCATCCAGATATACCATGGGATGATGTAAATGGCCCCAAGTAGGCGACTGATAAAGTTACTAGCCGTTAACCAAGCAGTCCCCCGTAACATCTGGGTCTGCTGGTAATTGTTTTCGTTAGACATAGATTCCTCATTTTATTTTAATCACTAGGAAAAATTCCTCATCTTCCATTATAAACTTTTCCTTGTTACTTGTAAATTTACGACTTTCGGTTTACAATAGAAAGTATGATTAAGATTGAAACCGTATTAGATATATTAAAGAAAGATAGTCTCTTCCGCGAGATTATCGACCAAGGACATTACCACTACAACTACAGAGAAGTTGTTTTTGATAGCATCAGCTACGATAGCCGAAAAGTAAAAGAAGACACTCTTTTTTTTGCAAAAGGCGCTGCCTTTAAGAAGGAATTTCTTCTTTCAGCCATCTCTCAAGGACTCGGTTGGTATGTGGCTGAAAAGGATTATGAAGTTGGTATTCCTGCCATTATCGTCAGCGATATCAAGAAAGCCATGAGTTTGATTGCCATGGAATTTTATGGCAATCCACAGGAAAAACTCAAACTCCTTGCCTTTACTGGTACTAAGGGTAAGACAACAGCAGCCTATTTCGCCTATAACATTTTATCTCAAAGTCACCGACCTGCAATGTTGTCGACCATGAACACAACTCTAGATGGCAAGACTTTCTTTAAGTCTGCATTGACAACTCCTGAGAGTATTGACCTCTTTGACATGATGAATCAAGCTGTGCAAAATAACCGCACTCACCTCATCATGGAGGTATCTAGTCAAGCCTATCTTGTCAAACGTGTTTATGGTCTAACCTTTGATGTAGGAGTTTTCCTCAATATCAGCCCAGACCATATTGGCCCGATTGAACACCCTAGCTTTGAAGACTACTTCTACCACAAACGTCTCTTGATGGAAAATAGCCGAGCAGTCATCGTTAACAGTGACATGGACCACTTTTCTGTCTTGAAAGAACAAGTGGCAGATCAAGACCATGATTTCTATGGTAGCCAATCAAATAATCAAATCGAGAATTCCAAAGCCTTTAGCTTTTCAGCTAGTGGGAAACTGGCTGGTGATTATGATATCCAACTGATTGGTCACTTCAACCAAGAAAATGCCGTTGCTGCTGGACTTGCTTGTCTCCGTCTCGGAGCTAGTCTTGAAGACATCAAAAAAGGAATCGCTGCAACCCGTGTTCCGGGTCGTATGGAAGTCCTCACTCAGAAAAATGGAGCCAAGGTCTTCATCGACTATGCCCACAACGGGGACAGTCTGAAAAAACTCATCAATGTGGTTGAAACTCATCAAACTGGAAAGATTGCACTGGTTCTGGGTTCGACAGGAAACAAGGGAGAAAGCCGTCGTAAGGACTTTGGCCTCCTCCTCAATCAACACCCTGAGATTCAAGTCTTTCTGACTGCTGATGACCCCAACTATGAGGACCCAATGGCCATTGCAGATGAAATTAGTAGCTACATCAATCATCCTGTTGAAAAAATTGCGGATCGCCAAGAAGCTATCAAGGCAGCCATGGCTATCACAAATCACGAATTAGATGCTGTTATTATTGCTGGTAAAGGAGCTGATTGCTACCAAATCGTCCAAGGCAAGAAAGAAGCCTATTCAGGAGATGCAGCCGTCGCAGAAAATTATTTATAAGGATCGTAAAAAAATCAAGGGAAACGAAACCCTTGATTTTTTCTATTTTTATTTAAAAGCGTTTTTCAAACCTTCAACGGCACCTTCTACAGCACCTTTAGCATCTTCAACTACTTCTTTTGCCTTAGCAACTGTCTTTTCTACAGCGCCTTCTGCTTCAGTCTTGCTATCTCCAGTAACTTTACCAAATCCTTCTTTGATAGCGCCTGTTGCTTGTTCCAATTTGTTTTCAAGTGACATATGATTGTCTCCTTTAGTTTATTCCGATATGTGTTACCGGTTACATATAGTTTATACCGAATACTAAGGAAAGTCAAACAATGTGCTCAGAAACAAGAAATCAGTCCAAGTAGAAAGTTAATCTTTCCTTATCAAAATCGATAGCCAACTCATACTTTCCATCTTCCTTTTGGACAATATAACCTAGGACAACTAAACTGTCCACAAAGATGTCACGGCGTTTCTGCATAAGCTGGTCTTTTTTGAGAAATTTCAACAAAAAAGTCGTCATATACTTGAGGGCATACTCAGGATTAACATCTCCCAAAATGTCATAAAGTTCCTGCTGTTTTTCTGTCAAAGGATACTGATGTTTGACCTTGTAGAAATAATTGGACAGGGTCATTTTTGATCTCGCAAAGTCCGTCTTTTCAACTAAAATAGCGGCATTGGTTTGATTTCGTAATTCTGTCTCAAAACTCTTCTGCAACAAAGCTTGATAGGTCGGACTATCTTCGCTGACAAAAATCTCTTGATCCAGTTCGAGACTATCGAGTGATTCCAGCATAGGAAGATTAAGGTAATAACGCTTATTTTCTCGTAGAATCAAGCCAGCCTTTATATATTCTTCCATGCGTTTATCAACTGCTAGATCTGGAAATTGAGCCTTAATTTCCCGCAAAATCACATCCTCATGCTGGTCCAGATAGCGGATCAATTCTCCAAAAAATGGCTGTCTCGTCAAACGAGATGGATTAAAAATCTGAATCATGAAGATTCCTTTCTTTACATTCTAACAGAGGCGATGCTGCCAACTGACTGGGATTGGTCCCAGCTTGGTTCAGAGGAACAGGCAAACCTAGTTCTCTATAATACTCTCTCCAAAAATCACTAATCTCCTGCTCCCCATCTCCAAATTTCATAGGAATCGCTTCAAAAATGGGGAGGATTTCTGCCATATACTGGGAACAGTAAAAACCAGCTCCATCTGGATAGAAAGAAGCATTATAGGGAGCTCCAAGATGTTTGCAAGCTTTTTCCTTCACCGACTGGATATCCATTTCTGGGTAGACATAGAGGTCGTACAAATGATTGGACTCAAAGAAGTCTGCTGGTTCTTGACAAACAACACCAGCCTGTCCACTAGCGTGGTAAATCATCCCATCCAAACAAATGGCAACATGGTTATAGTTGCCTGTGGAAGTCTGGATGGCCTGTCCCATATCTGACTCATCTCTCACAAAAATCAAATCGCCATTTTCTAACATGCTTCACTCCTAGAAAAAAAGGAGCCGAAACTCCTTTCGATATAAGGCAAACTAGCCTTTCCTAATTTGAATTAACACTCAAAATCTTAAGCATTAAAGCTTTCAGTCAATTGAGGTACCACTTGTTTCTTACGTGAAACAGCACCAGCAAGGAAAGCATGGTTGTTTTCAAGTTTGAAGTTGAAAGCCGCTTCAACCTTGTCCATGTTAGCACCAAGTGCTAGGATTTCTGAGTTTGAGTTGACGATATCTGTAATCATCAAGACAAAGTCAGAGTAGCCGTTTGCTTCGTTGGCAGCTTGCATTGCAGCTTCAATTTCTGCTTGGCGTTCCAATACTTCAGCGATGTCAACTGTGTTTACTTGAGCAACACGGACATTATTTCCGTTCAATTCAAAAGTCTTAGCATCGATGTCAATCAATTCGTCAGCAGATTTGCTAGCCAAGTTTGTACCAGCTTTCAACATAGCTAAACCATATTCTTCCAAGTTTACACCAGCCAATTCAGCCAATTCAGGAGCAATGACTGTATCTGTTGGGTGTGTTGTTGGTGATTTCAAAAGAAGGGTATCTGAAATCAAACCTGAAAGCATCAAACCAGCAATCTCTTTAGGCACAGCCACACCATGTTCTTTGAACATACGATAAACGATTGAAGACGCTGATCCAACTGGCTCCAAACGCATGTAGAGTGGGCTTGCAGTTTCAAAGTTAGCCACACGGTGGTGGTCTACAACACCATAAACTTCTACTTCAGCGATATCTGATACAGATTGTTGGAATTCATTGTGGTCAGTTAGGATAACTTGCTCTGCACCTTCTGCTTTGGCAGAAGTGATAACACGCGGTGCTTCTACACCAAAATAGTTCAAGACAAAGGCTGTTTCTTCATTTGGAGTTCCAAGGGCAACAGCTTCCGTATCCAAACCGTAAGCTTCCTTTGCAAGGTAGGCAAAGGCTACAGATGACCCGATGGCATCTGAGTCTGGATTTTGGTGACCAAATACTAGAATCTTAGACATGATAATACCTCATTTTATTTATTCTCTTTATTGTAGCATTTTTTTCGCTTTTTGACAAAAGTAAGAGGAGTCAAAGGACTCCCCGCTACTCTTCAAAATAACTGAGTAAATTTCTATCTTGATTTTCAGATAAAAATGTTTCCTTCTGAGGCCTCTTCTTACGCTTGAGAAGGGCTTCTGCCGACATGGCTTCTTCCTTACTGGCAAAACCTTGAGCATAGATAAGTTTGACTGGCAAGCGTGCTCGTGTATATTTGGCTCCCTTCCCACTATTGTGGACAGCCAGGCGTCTCATCACATCAGTCGTATAGCCTGTATAGTAGGATCCATCACGACACTCCAGCACATACATATAAGCCTTATGATCCATAATAAATCTCTTCGAGTTCAGGCGTATAAGAGCCATCATCATTGTGGACAATTAAAGGAGGTAGGACCTTAAAGCCGCTTGTTGAACCATCTTTGATAGCCTCAATCAGAAGCATATTGGCTTCCTTTTCTCTTTTTGGATAAACAAACTGCAGGCGCTTAGGAGCTAGATTATGCCGTTGTAAGCTGTCCAAGATATCTAAAAGTCGATCAGGACGATGAACCATGGCCAAACGCCCATTAGATTTAAGAATACTCTGGGCACTACGACAGATTTCCTGCAAATTGGTCGTGATTTCATGTCGCGCCAAGAGATAATGTTCACTCTCGTTCAGATTAGAATGAGGATCAACCTTGAAATAGGGTGGATTACACAAAATCATATCCACCTTACTTCCCTGGATGTAAGCAGGCATATTTTTCAAATCATCACAGATGACCTCCATCTGCTCTTCCAAACCATTCAAACGGACAGAGCGCTCAGCCATATCTGCCAAACGCTCCTGAATCTCAACAGCCAAAATCTGTGCCTGGGTACGAGTGCTGGCAAAAAGCCCTACTGCTCCATTCCCAGCACAGAAATCCACAATCAATCCCTTCTTAGGGAAACGTGGAAAGCGTGACAAGAGAACACTATCCACCGAATAGCTAAAAACCTCTCTATTTTGAATGATTTTAATATCTGTCGAAAAGAGCTGGTTAATACGCTCTCCTGATTTTAATAATTGTTCTTCTTCCATGGTCTTATTATAGCAAATTTATATTAACATTACAAAAGATAGAGATTTCTAACTAGTGCTTCTGATTCTTCAAATGTTGAAGGGCTTCCTTGGTCCAAATTGGCATCATTCGTTTGAGAGGAGCGAAGCCGTAGTTAAAACGGTCACTTGAAAAGCGTCTCCGTCTAGGAAACTGGTGCTTTTCTTCCTCCAAAGTGCGGATAGAAAGACTGGCTTTCCCTGTAAATTCATCTAAATCCACTACCTGAACCAGAACCTCTTCATCGACTTTCAAGGCTTCATGAATATTTTCAATAAATCCCGTCCGAATCTCTGAAATGTGAATCAGCCCCGTATCACCCGTCTCTAGCTCAACAAAGGCACCGTAGGGCTGAATCCCTGTAATACGCCCCTTTAGCTTATCACCGATTTTCATCTTAGTCCTCGATTTCAATTGTTTCAATCACGACATCTTCAACTGGCTTGTCCATAGCCCCTGTCTCAACAGAAGCAATGGCATCCAAGACTGCATAAGAAGCTTCATCAGATAGCTGACCAAAAACAGTATGACGGCGGTCTAGGTGAGGGGTTCCACCTTGGTTGGCATAGATTTCTGCGATCGGTTCTGGCCAACCTCCACGAGCAATTTCTTTCTTAGAATAAGGCAAGTGTTGATTTTGCACGATAAAGAACTGGCTACCATTGGTATTTGGACCCGCATTGGCCATAGAAAGGGCACCACGAATATTGTAGAGTTCTTCTGAAAATTCATCTTCAAAAGAGTTGCCGTAGATTGATTCTCCCCCCATACCAGTACCGGTTGGGTCCCCGCCTTGAATCATAAAGTCCTTGATAATTCGGTGGAAAATCACACCATCATAGTAACCGTCTTTTGAAAGCGCAACAAAGTTTGCTACTGTTTTGGGAGCCTGCTCAGGGAAAAGCTTGATACGCAAGTCTCCGTGATTTGTCTTAATAGTCGCCAATGGACCTTCTAC
>CAJPJN010000098.1:0-6384 GCA_905369855.1 Streptococcus oralis
TTGTGTTTTTTTTTTTTTTTTTTTTTCAAGCAGAAGACGGCATACGAGATAGGAGTCCGTCTCGTGGGCTCGGAATGTGTATAAGAGACAGGAGTACGAGTTTGGCTAGCTGCATCTTTCGAAACGGGATTTCCTACGATTTCTTTTTGAGATTTACGAACGGTTTGATCATTTGGATCATACAAGGCCGTAATAAATTTAGGCTCTAACATGACGCCATCATTGGCAATGGCTGTAAAAGCACGTAGCATCTGGGTCTGCGTTACAGAAATCCCCTGACCAAATGCACTCATGGCAATATTGACAATATTGTCAGTTGGAAGTTGACCAGCGTATTCATCTGTCAAGCCAAAGCGAGTTGGAACCCCAAATTTAAAGCGTTTTAGATAATCCAACCAAGTAGCATCTCCCATTTTTTGTTCAAGTAGACTCATTCCAACATTACTGGAGTGAGCGAAACATTGTAAGAAAGTCATCATCCCACCAGTAGTCAAACCCTCATTAACATCCCAATCTCGAATCGTCGCATCCGCTATTTTTAATTCACTGCTATTGAAGTATTCTCCACCTGGGAAGGTATTGTTGTCAATAGAAGAAGCTAACGTCATGACCTTCATGGCTGATCCTGGTTCGTAGTTACTTTGATAAAGAATATCACGCCAAACAAAGTCCTCAGTGATTCCTTCTTTAGTATCTGCATTAAAGGTAGGTCGTTGGGTGGTAGCGAGGATTTCACCGGTCTTTGCACTGACCAATGTCGCGGTCATATACTTCCCTTTTACTTTTTCTAGAAAGGCATCCATCTGGGTTTCCATAAAAGATTGGAGCGGACTAGACAATGTTGTATAGACATCCTTACCATTCACAGTCTTTTGTGATATCTGTTCCGTACCTGGAACGATATTCCCTAAACGGTCTTTTTCATAGGTAATAATCCCATCTGTCCCTGCAAGAATGGTATTCAAGGAACTCTCTAAACCAGAAGTTCCTAACAAACTCTTGCTGCCATCCTCATTTTCATGGAGTTGAGCTAAACCAATAAAACTAGAAGCGAATTGTCCATTTGGGTAACTTCTATTAGGGCTAGTTGTAAAGTCAATTCCTTCAACACTAGCGTCTTTTAGATCTTTTTTAATAGCCATCATATTGGCATAGGTAATTCCATTTCCTTTGGCACCAAAGGAAACTTGAGTCAGATTCGGTTGAGACAATTGTTCTTTAACATAAGCCTCTTCCATATCCAGATACTTATGGAAAACCTCTGCTACCTTATTAAACTGGGCATCTTCTACATAAAGAATTTTACCCGTTGCTGATTTGTATTTTTTATCAATAACAGCATAGACATTATAGGAAGTTGCGTCCTCAGCAATCGGGACTCCATTTCGGTCATAAATAGTCCCACGTTTGGCAGGGACTGTACGAGTTATTTGGTGAACTTTCTTAGCCTCTTTTACTAGGTCCGTTCCAAATTTACTACCACTTCCGATAATAACAGCAAAATTAACCAAAAAGACAGCGAAAAGTACGACAGCTAACAAGCTGATGTACTTCCCCACTATTTTACGGTTTTCTGCTGGAGATTTACGGTTTCTAATCGCAAATCGGGTTATTCTTTTTGTCCACTTCATATCTTACTCCGCTGATCGAATATTCTCATTATTCAATTTTAAGTCCTTAGAATTTGCGATTTCTTTCAAGCGTTCTGCCCTCAACAATTCATTTACTTCTTGTTTGGCATCATCCAATTCTGTCTTCTTCTCCTCTATCTGCGCATTGATTTTTGTCAAATCATTTTGTACTTGTAGGAGTCGGGTCTGCATAAAGATAATACTCAGCGCCAAAACGAGAGCTGTAAACGCAATGGAAAGATAAAAAGCCTTCTCCACACGGGAGAATTTTTTTATACGATTCTGCAAGAATTGACTGGTTGTTTCTTTTTTATCTACCATTTTTTCCTCTTACTTGTGAATTTTTCTGGCCACGCGCAACTTGGCTGAGTGCGAGCGGTTATTGGCTTCTAATTCTTCTGCACTTGGCAAGATTGGCTTACGGGACACCAATTCCATCTTGGGCTTGAGATCATCCGGGATGAAAGGCAAGCCTTTGGGAACTTCAACTGTTGAAGCTTCCTTGAACAATTGCTTGGTCAAGCGGTCTTCTAGCGAATGGAAGGTAATCACTGAGATTCTAGCATCTATAGCCAACATCTCCATAGCCTGCTGGATAGATTCATCTGCTGCTCCCAGTTCATCATTGACTTCAATTCGAATAGCCTGGAAAATCTGCTTGGCAGGATGCCCCTTCTTCTTGAGCTCCTTGGCAGGTTTAGCCGACTTAATAATTTCTGCCAGCTCAGTCGTTGTCTCGATTGGCTTGACTTCACGTGCTTGTTCAATCTTACGCGCAATCTGTTTAGAGAATTTATCCTCACCATACTTGAAGAAAATACGAACCAAGTCATGATAGTCATAGTGGTTCACCACTTCATAAGCTGTCAGACTAGCATCCTGATTCATGCGCATGTCCAGTGGCGCATCCTTTTTATAAGAAAAACCACGCTCACGCTGATCCAGCTGAGGACTAGACACTCCCAAGTCATAACAAATTCCATCAATTTCCTGAACACCAGCTTCGCGCAAACGTGCCTGTAAATGACGGAAGTTATCCTTGATAAAAGTCACCATCCCCTTTTCAATGTAGGGTGCCAAGCGTTTTTGCGCATTGTCAATGGCATTCTGGTCCTGGTCAAAGGCATAGAGATGGCCTTTTTCACTTAATTTACTTAATAAATATTCGCTATGGCCTGCTCCACCCAAAGTCGCATCAACGTAGATACCGTCAGGCTTTACGTCGAGCATATCAATCGTTTCGTGGAGTAAGACCGTTACATGATGAAATTCTTTTGTCATATCTTATCTATTTTACCACAAATCCGACTAGCTTGCACTAGTCAGACAAATAGGTCAAAAAAAGTAAGATTTCTTTAAGAATATGTCAAATATGCTTGACATCTATTTCATAGAAGAATATAATATAGTCAAATATATGCGACATGAATCAGAAAGGAGACCAGATGAATCGTGTGAAAGAATTTCGCAAGGAACTGGGCATTTCCCAGCTCGAACTCGCCAAGGATATCGGTGTCTCGAGACAAACCATCAATATGATTGAAAACGACAAGTACAATCCAACCCTGGAACTCTGTCTCAATCTCGCCCGCAGCCTCCAAACTGACCTCAACAGTCTCTTTTGGGAGGATGATTTTTAAAAAAGGAGCAAACTCATGAAAAAAGAAACCTTTACTGAAAAACTCATCAAACGCACATACGGTATTTCTGATCCACTTGACGAATACAAACGACGCGAGGCTGATCGTATCGGCAATCAAGTCTTTATCTTCCTCTTTTATCTGATGATTTTCGGAAATCTTATTCCACTCCTTCTGGCCTATAAATATCCTCAAGAAGTGGCTCTAATCTATCCTCCTCTGATTTTAGTGATTGCCCTCATCGCTGCTGGCTATGTCACCTACCAAATGAAAAAAACAGGGATTACAACTATTGAACCAGATATGCTGAGTGAGAAAGAAAGTAAGCAACTTCGCTACCCAGGTCTGAAAGCAGGTTTGTTCTTTGGTCTATGGATGTTTTTTATAACTCCTCTTCTCGGTATACTCATAGGTGAAGGTCAGGACTATTTTCAGTCTCTTCTCACTATAAGAAATGGTGTATCAAGCATTCTCGGTTCTATTTTCTTCGGAGCGAGCATACAGTTTCTCATCTCCCGTCGCATTGCAAAAACTAAGAAAGATCAAGATGAGGATTAGGAGGTACCTATGAAATCATTACTAACTTTACTTACCTATCATATTTTGTTCAGTTCTCTGCTCATCTTCATCATCGTTTCAGGGAACTTGCCAATCTACGATATAGTCCTCCTTCCAGTCTTTGTTCCAGCCCTCAACAAAGGATTGACTTATCTAAAGATTGACTCCCCAAAAACGCGCACACTTAACTTAGCACTATACTTTATAATTCTATCTTTTCCACAACTGATGCTCATCTCAAGCGGTTGGAAATATTATTTACTGCTGACTATCGCTAGCCTTTCTTCTATCACTTATCTTTATTATCTCTATCAATTCGTAAAAGAAAATCAGTAAAACCGCTCATTTAGGAGGTTACTAGCATGAAAAAAGAAGACTTCACCACTCGCCTACTTCGAAATCTCTTTCACATTCAGGGCCCTTTTGATGAATGCCGACAAGAGATTATCCACAAGGCTTGTGCCCGTTCCATGGTCCAAATCGTTTATTCTTCCTTCATTCTCTTCTTGTTTTATCTGTTATTTGGACGCTTCATAGAGGCCGTTCGCTATGCCATGCCCTACGTTTTCTTTGGCCTTATTTATTTCATTACCTTAAAAACTCAGAGAGCCGTCAAAGAACTCCATCTGGAAAAAGATGACAAGTCAGAAATCATCCTCAAAACCTACAGCAAAGCCCAAATCAAATTCCGAAGCTGGATTGTGTTTATCAGTATTCAGATTGGCTTCTTTACCTTACTCATCTTTCATAAAGTCTTCGTTCAGCAGATGTCCCTTTCAGATTTTGTGAAATTGCTCATGCAATTCGATAAAAGTGGTCCTTTCCTGATGTATGGCCTGATTATCGGTAGCATTTTTGGAACCCTGACCTACGGATTTCTATCACTACAGGAGGAGAAAACTCCTAAAAATACCAAACAGAAGGAGAAAAGCAAGCAATGACTTCACTATACGATTTTTCAGTCTTGAACCAAGACAAGCAAGAAACTCCACTAGATGCCTATCGTGGGAAAGTTCTCTTGGTTGTCAACACTGCTACTGGATGTGGTTTAACGCCCCAGTACCAAGGACTTCAAGAACTCTATGATCGCTATCAAGAACAAGGTTTTGAGATTTTAGACTTCCCTTGCAATCAGTTTATGGGACAAGCACCAGGCAACGCAGAGGAAATCAACGCCTTCTGTAGCCTACATTACCAGACCACCTTCCCACGTTTTGCCAAAATCAAGGTCAACGGTAAGGAAACAGACCCCCTCTATGTGTGGCTAAAAGATCAAAAATCTGGCCCACTAGGAAAACGAATCGAATGGAATTTCGCTAAATTTCTCATCGGTCGAGATGGACAGGTCTTTGAACGCTTCTCTTCAAAAACAGACCCAAAACAAATTGAAGAGGCCATACAAAAACTACTATAATTCACAATCTCACTATGATTAGGTTTCTTTTATCCTAATGAATAGTGAGATTTTTAATTAACTTTGACTTAAATAGCCATTCCATATAATGAAGAATGCAGTATTGTAAATTGTAATTGATAAAACTGCTAGTCAAAAAAATCTGTTTCATATAGCTGTTTCTAATACATCACCCTCATCTAACAGTTTTCAAGCTCAATAAATGTAGGGTGCTAGTCTTCAATTACATTCGGACTTAAAACCTAATAAATACTCTTAAAACTAAATGATGTTCAAAATCCCCCTTCATAATTATCATATTTTTTTAGATACACCTATGCCTACACTTCACTTTCATCAGCTATCAAAACCTAAACATATAATAGCACTGTTGACCTTGTTCTATATATGTGCTAGAATTATTGTTATATATTCAATGAAAGGCTTTACACAATATGTTTCCATTCATGCCAGCAGCACGAGCAAAAACTGTTTTTGATATCCCCTATCAAAGATTATATCAACTTGGTTTTAAAGGATTAATTTTTGATATCGATCAAACTCTTGTGATGCATGGCGCCCCCGCTACAGAACAAGTTATTGAACTTTTTCAAAATCTCAAAGCCATTGGTTTCCAAATTTTTCTTTTGTCAAACAACGACGAAGAAAGAATCACACAATTTAATCAACATTTATCTGTTCCCTTTATCCCACTTTCGGAAAAACCAAAGCCTAAGAACTTTAAAAAAGCTCTTGACATGATGCAGCTAAAACCATTTGAAACAGTTATGATTGGAGATCAACTTTTTACAGATGTTCTGGGAGCTAGTCGGGCAAATATCTCCACTATCTTGGTTGATTTTTTATATGATCCTAAAGAAGGCGGAATTGGAAAAAAACGATGGGTTGAAAAACTAATACTATCTACTTACCCATTTTTCAGACAAAAAAATAAGCAATGAGATGTGATAAAGAAGGAGAAAGAGCATGGTTTTTTGGAATAAGGACCTATTATGTTGTGAAATTAGTCCTACCACATATAAAATCTCTTTAAAAAAAGAAAATCTCAAACGACATATCCAAAATTTAAAAGAAGGAAAGAAATTCTCAAAAGTTCGTCAAGAAAAACTCCTACCTAACATGGTTTCATCATACTCTACTC
>CAJPJN010000099.1:0-6218 GCA_905369855.1 Streptococcus oralis
GTTCTAGTCATTTTAGAAAATGTTACGAAGATTTTAAATCCGCAACCAGTCAATGACGAGGGGATTCTCTGGTTAGGAATTCTTGCGATTACTATTAATGTGTTAGCGTGTTTAGTGGTTGGTAAGGGAAAGACAAAGAATGAGTCTATTCTGAGTCTGCATTTTCTGGAAGATACCCTAGGGTGGCTGGCTGTGATTCTGATGGCGATTGTTCTTCGATTCACGGACTGGTATATCCTAGATCCACTTTTGTCCCTTGTCATTTCTTTCTTTATTCTTTCAAAAGCTCTTCCACGTTTTTGGTCTACACTCAAGATTTTCTTGGATGCTGTGCCAGAAGGTCTTGATATCAAGCAAGTAAAGAATGGCCTGGAGCGATTGGACAATGTGGCCAGTCTTAATCAGCTTAATCTCTGGACCATGGATGGTTTGGAAAAAAATGCCATTGTCCATGTTTGTTTAAAAGAGATGGAGCATATGGAAACTTGTAAAGAATCTATTCGAATTTTCCTCAAAGATTGTGGTTTCCAAAATATCACAATTGAGGTTGATGCAGACCTAGCAACTCATCAAGCCCATAAGCGAAAAATTGAGGAGTTGGAAGTAGGTCAAAGTCATGGACAGGAACATCATCATTAATGAGATGTAGTATAAGTGAGCGAAAGCATAATAAAAAGTGTATACTTAAACTAGTAAAAATGGAGAGGATATGTTAATGAAATCAGCAGTATATACAAAGGCAGGTCAGGTTGGACTTGCTAGCATTGAACGTCCGCAAATAATAGAAGCGGATGATGTGATTATTCGTGTAGTTCGCGCGTGCGTTTGTGGATCGGATCTGTGGAGGTACCGTAATCCAGAAACGAAAGCTGGACACAAAAATAGTGGACACGAAGCGATTGGGATTGTTGAAGAAGCTGGGGAAGCCATTACGACGGTGAAACCAGGTGATTTTATCATTGTCCCTTTTACCCATGGATGTGGTGAGTGTGATGCCTGTCTTGCTGGCTTTGACGGTTCTTGCGATAATCATATTGGTAATAACTTGGGAGGCGATTTTCAGGCGGAATATATTCGTTTTCACTATGCAAACTGGGCGCTGGTTAAAATCCCAGGACAACCTTCAGATTATAGCGAAGGTATGCTAAAGTCCCTCTTGACTCTTGCTGATGTGATGCCAACAGGCTATCATGCGGCGCACGTTGCAAATGTTCAAAAAGGTGATAAGGTTGTGGTCATTGGCGATGGGGCTGTTGGTCAATGTGCTGTTATCGCGGCTAAGATGCGTGGTGCTTCACAAATTATTCTTATGAGCCGTCATGAAGATCGTCAAAAGATGGCTCTGGAGTCAGGTGCGACAGCTGTTGTTGCTGAACGTGGTGAAGAAGGTATTGCCAAAGTCCGTGAAATCCTTGGAGGTGGAGCAGATGCCGCTCTTGAGTGTGTCGGTACGGAGGCAGCTGTCGATCAAGCCCTTGGGTTGCTTCATAATGGAGGTCGTTTGGGCTTTGTTGGCGTACCGCACTATGAAAATCGAGCCATTGGCTCAACCTTTGGTCAAAATACAATAATCGGTGGTGGTCCAGCTTCTGTCACAACATACGATAAGCAATTCTTACTAAAAGCCGTCCTTGATGGCGATATCAATCCAGGCCGCGTCTTTACTTCGAGCTATAAATTAGAAGATATTGACCAGGCATATAAAGACATGGACGAACGTAAGACCATTAAGTCTATGATTGTGATGGACTAACAAAGAAAATCCTAATGGAGATTTGAGACTCTCTATTAGGATTTTTTGTCATGTTTAATTTGTGGAGTTATGGCAGAGTACTTTCTCTCAGAGTCAGTCTGGTTCCCAACATGGTCAGGCTAGGTATTTTCCGACCGTGGAGGACTTCCTTATTAAGAATATCCATACCTGCTCGGCCCATTTCCTCGGTATAGACGGTGATGCTAGAGAGGGGTGGATAGACCTGTTTGGTCAGGCTGGTGTCATTAAAGGAAATGAGGCTGACGCGGTCTGGCAGGCTGATTCCAGCTTCTTGGAGGGCACGGAGGGCACCGATGGCTAAACTATCGCTAGCTGCAAAAAATGCTGGTGGCAGTTGGTCTCCCAAACTCTGAATAGCCTCCTTCATCAAGTCATAGCCAGACTGGGCAGTAAAGCTTCCTTGAAAGACCAGTTCATCATGATAGATTCCTTTTGCTTGACTGTAGTTTCTGAAATTTTCCAGTCGCTTATCCTCAATGATTTCTTCTTGGTCGGTTGTTTCTTCAAGGGCTGTTAGAATCCCAATGCGATTCAACCCTTGACTGAGGAAATAATCGACAACCTGTTTCATGGCAGTGTAAAAGTCCGTGATAATGCAGGTATGTCCCAGGGAAAGTGTATCGCTGTCTAGAAATACAAGAGGCTTTTGGTATTCTTCAAAGGCAGAGATCTGAGCTCGACTAAACTTTCCGATGCAGAGAATTCCAATTACTTCCTCGCTTAGGGTAAAAGGATGGTCATTAAAATAGCGCAAGATATCATAGTCCAACTCTTGGGCTCTTTTTTCTATGCCTAGGCGAATCTGGTAGTAGTAGAGGTCGTCCAGCTCCCCTTGTTCGCTGACCCATTGAATAATGGCAATCTTTTGCTTGGGTTTATGGGACTCGCCTGTCTTGAGGTGCTTAGTGTACCCCAGCTCTTCAGCAACGGTTAAAATACGGTGTCTGGTTTCTTCTGTAACAGATAGGCTCTGGTCGCGGTTTAGAACACGGGATACGGTCGCGATAGAGACAGAGGCTAGCTGTGCAATGTCTTTTAAGGTAGCCATAAATCCTCCTTCTTTTAGGTTAGTATATCATATTTTTCTGTCTTTTACTGATAGTTTAGTAAAATTTTAGTAAAAAGGATTGACCTTGGGAAATCCCTTGGATACAATAGAAGAAAACGATTACACGTTAAGGTGACTTAACGGACAGTAAAAGGAGAAATCATATGACACAACATCTTACTGCTGAAACTCTTCGCAAAGATTTTTTTGCTGTTTTTGGTCAAGAAGCAGACCAAACCTTCTTTTCACCAGGTCGTATCAACTTGATTGGTGAACACACAGACTACAACGGTGGGCACGTTTTTCCTGCTGCTATTTCCTTGGGAACTTACGGTGCAGCTCGTAAGCGTGACGACCAAATTTTACGTTTCTACTCAGCTAACTTTGAGGACAAGGGCATTATCGAAGTGCCTCTCGCTGACCTCAAGTTTGAAAAAGAGCACAACTGGACCAACTATCCAAAAGGAGTTCTTCATTTCTTGCAAGAAGCTGGGCATGTGATTGACAAAGGTTTTGATTTTTATGTTTATGGGAATATCCCAAATGGTGCTGGTTTGTCTTCTTCTGCATCCTTGGAACTTTTGACAGGGGTAGTGGCAGAGCATCTCTTTGATTTAAAACTAGAGCGTCTCGATTTGGTTAAAATCGGAAAACAAACAGAAAACAACTTTATCGGAGTAAACTCTGGTATCATGGATCAGTTTGCCATCGGTATGGGGGCAGACCAACGTGCTATTTACCTAGATACCAACACCCTAGAATACGACTTGGTGCCACTTGATTTGAAGGACAATGTCGTTGTTATCATGAACACTAACAAACGCCGTGAATTGGCCGACTCTAAATACAATGAACGTCGTGCTGAGTGTGAAAAAGCAGTGGAAGAGTTGCAAGTTGCCTTAGATATTCAGACCTTGGGTGAATTGGATGAGTGGGCCTTTGACCAATATAGCTACCTAATCAAAGATGAAAATCGTTTGAAACGTGCTCGTCATGCTGTGCTTGAAAATCAACGTACCCTTAAAGCTCAAGTAGCCCTTCAAGCAGGAGATTTGGAAACATTTGGTCGTTTGATGAATGCTTCTCATGTTTCTCTTGAGCATGATTATGAAGTAACTGGTTTGGAATTGGATACTCTTGTTCATACAGCTTGGGCACAAGAAGGAGTTCTCGGTGCTCGTATGACAGGGGCAGGTTTTGGCGGATGTGCCATTGCCTTGGTGCAAAAAGATGCTGTTGAGGCCTTTAAGGAAGCTGTAGGCAAACACTACGAAGAAGTCGTTGGATATGCTCCAAGCTTCTATATCGCTGAAGTTGCAGGTGGCACTCGCGTCCTTGACTAGTCAAAAGGAGGCTTTATGGTGACCTTAGTAGATAAATTTGTAACACATGTCATTTCTGAAAGTTCATTTGAGGAAATGGATCGAATCTACCTGACCAATCGTGTCTTGGCACGAGTGGGAGAAGGTGTTTTGGAAGTTGAGACCAATCTGAATAAATTGATTGACCTCAAGGACCAGCTGGTTGAGGAAGCCGTTCGATTAGAGACGATTGAGGATAGTCAGACTGCGCGTGAAATCCTTGGTGCTGAACTGATGGACTTGGTGACCCCTTGTCCGAGTCAGGTCAATCGTGACTTCTGGGAAACCTATGCCCACTCTCCTGAGCAAGCGATAGAGGATTTTTATCAACTCAGTCAGAAAAATGACTACATCAAACTCAAGGCTATTGCTAAGAATATTGCTTATCGTGTTCCATCTGATTACGGTGAACTTGAAATTACCATCAACCTCTCTAAGCCTGAAAAGGATCCCAAAGAGATTGCGGCAGCCAAGTTGGTGCAAGCTAGTAATTATCCTCAGTGTCAGCTTTGTCTAGAGAATGAGGGCTACCATGGTCGAGTTAACCACCCAGCTCGCAGTAACCATCGTATTATCCGTTTTGAAATGGCTGGTCAGGAGTGGGGATTTCAGTATTCGCCCTATGCTTACTTTAATGAGCACTGTATTTTCTTAGATGGCCAGCATCGTCCCATGGCCATTAGTCGTCAGAGTTTTGAACGTCTGCTTGCTATCGTAGAGCAGTTTCCAGGATATTTTGCAGGCTCTAATGCCGACCTGCCGATTGTGGGAGGCTCTATTCTAACTCATGACCACTATCAGGGAGGCCGTCACATATTTCCTATGGAATTGGCTCCCTTGCAAAAGACCTTCCGATTTGCTGGTTTTGAGCAGGTCAAGGCTGGGATTGTCAAGTGGCCAATGTCAGTGTTGCGTTTGACTTCGGCTTCCAAAGAGGATTTGATCAACTTGGCTGATAAGATTTTGCAGGAATGGCGCCAGTATTCAGATCCTGCAGTGCAGATTTTGGCAGAAACAGACGGAATACCGCATCATACCATCACACCGATTGCCCGTAAACGCGATGGACAGTTTGAGTTGGACTTGGTCTTGCGGGACAATCAGACTTCTGCAGAACATCCTGATGGCATCTATCATCCCCACAAGGATGTCCAACATATCAAGAAGGAAAATATCGGCTTGATTGAGGTCATGGGCTTGGCAATCTTGCCACCACGTCTGAAAGAAGAAGTGGAGCAAGTCGCTAGCTATCTTGTAGGAGAAGCTGTTACAGTTGCTGATTATCATCAGGAATGGGCAGACCAACTTAGAGCCCAATATCCAGACATAACGGATAAAGAAAAAGCCCTTGAAATCGTCAAGGACTCTGTGGGGGCTATCTTTGCGCGTGTACTTGAGGATGCAGGAGTCTACAAGCAGACAGAGCAGGGACAGGCGGCCTTTATGCGCTTTGTGGAGCAGGTCGGAATTTTGCCAGACTAGGAGCTTTCTCCTTGCACAGTCCTATAAAAAGTAGTATCATAGTGTCGTTTGAAATATCAGGAGGAAACGATGAAAGATTTTCATTTTGACGCTATATCTGCCTTTGAAAATTACGAAATTGAACAAATGAGAGATGGTCACGTTGTGGTGACGACCAAAGTAGTGGACTCGTCGCTCAACTACTATGGCAATGCCCATGGTGGCTATCTCTTTACCCTTTGCGACCAGATCAGCGGTTTGGTGGTTATCTCGCTGGGGCTTGATGGGGTGACACTCCAATCATCTATCAACTACCTCAAAGCAGGAAAACTCGACGATGTATTGACAATTAAAGGAGAATGTGTCCATCAAGGTCGCACAACCTGTGTGGTGGATGTGGATATTACCAATCAAGAGGGCAGAAATGTCTGTAAAGCAACCTTTACCATGTTTGTCACAGGCCAGAGGTCAGAAGAAAGACAGGTAAGGATATAGAGAAACAAAAAAAGAGGTCTACACCTCTTTTTCTTATTGTGTTCTTCCGATGAAATGGTGGTCTGACAATGTCATCCAC
>CAJPJN010000100.1:0-6187 GCA_905369855.1 Streptococcus oralis
TCCAGAAAGAGTTCTAGCCTTGGTAATGGTAGATAGTTGGGGACAGCATCGTTACCTATCAGATAAAGAGAGAAATCGCATAAAATATAGTTCCCTTATGTACAAAACGATTCCTTGGAAGTTGATTGCAGATAAGAACTCAAAAATGTGTACAGATAATCCTATCACAAGAGAATTAGTCAAGACGGCCATTATAGAAACTGGGCGAGATGTTTTCTTGAATCTTGGAATCACAGGTTTTATGGCTGTCCATGAGATAAAAGGATATAAAGGAAATCCTCCCATGCTATTAGTAAGAGGCGAAAATGATTTTCCCAAACACCTAAAAATGATTTATGATGGGATCATTGCCTTAAATCCCAATGCGCGTCAAGTAACGATTTCAGACAGCAAACACCAACCGATGAATGATCATCCTGAAGAGTTTAATCAGATAGTTGGTGAATTTTTTGAAGAAGTAGTAGCTCTGTAAGATGAGATTTATCCAACTTGAGAAAATCCTTGGAACGTGATAAAATAAAGGATAAGGATTTTTAATAATTCATTATATAGAACGAGTGGATTTCTTTATGAAGAGGTTTGAAGTATCTACAGAAATTGGTAGTCTCTCTGTTACTTATCAAAAGCAAAAGAAAATGCTAGTTTGTTTAAGTGGCGCAGGTTTGCTACCAAGTTATGAAAATTTTTCACTTATACTCGAAAAACTTCCGCCCACAATTGGTTACTTGGCAATTGATTTTCCGAACACAGGTAGGAGTCCGATTCATGACCAAGCTGGAAAAAATCTGGATAATCTTGCAGATGCGGTTTATGAAGTACTTGAAGAATTAGGGATTTCTGAATATATACTTTGTGTACATAGTTTGAGTTGAAGTTTAGCTTGCAAATTACTCAAGAAACCAATAAAGTGTCAGGCTTTAGTAGCAATTGAACCGACAACTAAAAACGTCATGTTTGCTGATTTTTCAGAAAATCCTTATCCAGAAATGGAAGAGCAGATGAGGCTGATTGAGGAGTGTGGTCCTGAACTTTATTTTAAGAACTTAACTCAAGCCACATTTAGCCCTGAAACTAATAAAGAAATCTGGGAATTAATGCAAGAAAAAGGGTCAGAGTTGGAAAATCAAGATACAGGATTTCAGATATCTGGAGAGATTACTGAGGAAGATTTTGAGAATGTATCGATAGAATCTCATGTCCCTGTATTTATTTTTTGTCAGGCTTATAGAGAAAAAGAGTACAGAGAATCAGAATATTGGACTTCCAATACTAAACTCATTTTAGGAGGGAATCACCATTATTTACAATGGTCAGAATCAGAAAAAATTGCGACTATTATTCGAGAATTGTCAGAATAAGATGGAAAGAAGGAGAGTACAGGAGACAAGATGAACTACTTTAATGTTGGGAAAATCGTCAATACGCAGGGGTTGCAGGGTGAGATGCGAGTCTTGTCTGTGACGGATTTTGCAGAAGAACGGTTTAAAAAAGGTACTGAGCTGGCCTTGTTTGATGAAAAAGATCAGTTTGTTCAAACAGTGACCATCGCTAGTCACCGTAAACAGAAGAACTTTGATATTATCAAATTTAAAGACATGTACCATATCAATGCTATTGAAAAGTACAAGGGATACAGTCTCAAGGTTGCTGAGGAAGATTTGAATGACCTAGACGATGGTGAATTTTATTATCACGAGATTATCGGTTTGGAAGTCTATGAGGGTGATAACTTGATTGGAACCATCAAAGAAATCCTGCAACCAGGTGCCAACGATGTCTGGGTGGTCAAGCGAAAAGGTAAGCGTGACTTGCTCTTGCCTTATATCCCACCAGTGGTTCTCAATGTTGATATTCCAAATAAACGGGTCGATGTGGAAATCTTAGAAGGATTAGACGATGAAGATTGATATTTTAACCCTCTTTCCAGAGATGTTTTCTCCACTTGAGCACTCAATCGTTGGAAAGGCTCGAGAAAAAGGGCTCTTGGATATCCAGTATCATAATTTTCGAGAAAATGCTGAAAAGGCCCGCCATGTAGACGATGAGCCCTACGGAGGTGGTCAGGGGATGTTGCTCCGAGCACAACCTATTTTCGACGCCTTTGATGCTATTGAAAAGAAAAATCCGCGCGTTATTCTCCTCGATCCAGCTGGAAAGCAGTTTGATCAGGCTTATGCTGAGGATTTGGCCAAAGAAGAGGAACTGATCTTTATCTGTGGGCACTATGAGGGTTATGATGAGCGAATTAAGACCTTGGTGACAGATGAGATTTCCCTGGGTGACTATGTCTTAACTGGTGGAGAATTGGCGGCCATGACTATGATTGATGCTACGGTACGCCTGATTCCAGAAGTGATTGGTAAGGAGTCTAGCCACCAAGATGATAGTTTTTCTTCAGGCCTTCTCGAATATCCTCAATACACACGTCCCTATGATTATCGAGGCATGGTTGTCCCAGATGTTCTGATGAGCGGGCACCATGAAAAGATTCGTCAGTGGCGATTGTATGAGAGTTTAAAGAAAACCTACGAACGCAGACCGGATTTGCTTGAACATTATCAACTGACAGCAGAAGAAGAAAAAATGCTGGCAGAAATTAAAGAAAACAAAGAATAAAGGAGATACCTATGCAAGTAATCAAACGTGATGGAGAAATTGCTGAATTTAATCCAGATAAGATTTACCAAGCTATCTTAAAGGCAGCCCAGACTGTCTATGTATTGACAGATGATTTGCGTCAAAACCTTGCACAAGTCACTAAGAAAGTGGTTTTGGATTTGGAAGAAGCCAAGGTGGAACGTGCTACCATCAGCATGATTCAGTCTATGGTTGAACATCGTTTACTGGGTGCAGGTTACATTACCATTGCTGAACACTACATTTCCTATCGTTTACAACGTGATTTGGAAAGAAGTGGTTATGGAGATCATATCGCCGTTCATTTACATTTTGAACAAGTTCGCTAAGAAAAAAGAGTGGGATGAAGCAACTACATCTCACTCTTTCTTAAATCTATTTTTTTGAGCTGTTTGGACAGTTGAAGGGACAAATCGCAGGCGTTGAATATCGCTTATGCGGATAATACGGGTCACATTTTTGGCAAAATTTTTCACGATAATTTGCTGGCGTTGCTGATCGTATTTGATGATGTCACCTGTAAAGCTTGTCTCAGACAAGATAAGGTGAACAGCAGTTTGTTTCTGGATAGCCTCTTCAATAGTGGCTGTAAGGGAGTTGCTTTCAGTATGGTCTGGTTCTTCATGTCCATTTAAAAAGTCATGTATTTTATCTAGAACTTGCTGGAATTTATGTCTCATAGTGGCCTCCCTTCTTTTATATCAATATTATATAAAATTTTCCTAAAATCTACAAGATTTTACGAATAAACTAATGAAAGCTAAAAAAGGAGAAGAAAATGGCAGAATTTACATTTGAAATCGAAGAGCACTTGTTGACTCTTTCTGAAAACGAAAAAGGTTGGACTAAGGAAATCAACCGTGTGAGCTTTAATGGTGCCCCTGCAAAGTTTGATATTCGTGCTTGGAGTCCAGATCATACTAAAATGGGCAAAGGAATTACTCTCTCCAATGAAGAATTTCAAACAATGGTGGATGCTTTTAAAGGTAACTAAGTTTTCAAAATGAAAGAAAAGGATATTGAGTCATAATAACTCGATATCCTTTTTTAGTTAGCAAAGTAAGCCTGATTTTTAAGGCGTTGAAGTAATGGACGGCTAATAAAACTAATAGCAATAATTTTACCAAGATCTGGGATGATAAAGGGAAATACCCCCACAGCAAGAGCTTTTTCAAATGGCATTCCAGCTAGGAAATGCAATCCAATGATTCCACCAACAAAAACAAGTGTATCTCCCAAGAGATTTGCTAGAAAAATTCTGACAAAACCACTATCGCTGTTAGTTAGAGAAGAGGTAAGTCCAGAATAAACAAGATAAAACCAAAGATAGCCTGCAGTAGGACCAATCAAAGCATGAAATCCAGCTCCACCTCCTGCAAAGACAGGAAGACCGATAGCACCTAGAAGAAGATAGAGTCCAACAGAAAGTACAGCCTCTCTCGGTCTAAAGACAGTAGCAATCAAGCCGATTGCAAAGTTCTGCAGAGTGAAGGGAACAGGTCCAATTGGAAGACTGATTTGTGCCAAAACAGCAATGAGAGCAGCCCCAATAGCAGGGATAGCATAAACGTGAGCTTTTTTCAAAATAGTTAACCTCTTTTCTAATGTATAGTAACTATTATACTTAATTTAACATCATTGTCAACCTGTTTTTGTAACAAAGGTAACAAAAAACTGTAACGGCCGATTTTCCTGACTGGGTAAGTTGTTTGCATCGATTCGAAAATCATTAAAAAAGAAGCAGACACATTTGTATCAGCTTCTTTAGTTTCGATTAACGCATGGTTACAAATTCTTCAGATGCAGTTGGGTGAATCGCCACAGTTGCATCAAAGTCTGCCTTGGTTGCTCCCATTTTGATAGCAACAGCAAATCCTTGAATCATTTCATCAACACCGTAGCCAATTCCATGAAGTCCGACAACTTTTTCTTCTGAACCAGCTGTGATCAATTTGAAACGTGTTTCTTGACGGTTGCAAGTGCAAGCAGAGTACATAGAAGTAAAGCTTGATTTGTAAACCTTGATTTGGTCTTGACCGTATTCTTTAATAGCTTGCTCTTCTGTCAATCCAACCGTTCCGATAGCAGGGTGTGAAAAGACAACAGTTGGAATAGTTGAGTAGTCCATTTTTGCAGTTGTTTTTCCGTTAAAGAGACGTTCAGATAGGGTACGCCCAGCCTTGATAGCTACTGGAGTCAGTTCTTTTTCGCCTGTTACATCACCTAGAGCATAGATTCCCTCAACAACAGTATTTTGGTATTCATCCACTTGGATAAAGCCACGTTCGTTCAGAGTTACTCCAGCTTTTTCAAGTTGCAAGCCCTTAACGTTTGGACGGCGACCAGTAGCCCAGATAACTTGACTAGCTGTGTGACTAGTACCATCTTCGAAATGAATGGTAATGCCTTCAGCAGTTTTTTCTAACTTGGAAGGGACTTTGTGAGTATGAAGTGGCAAGTTTGTTCTTTCCATTTCCTTGACCAAACCTTCAACGATATAAGAATCAAAACCACGTAAAGGACGATCGCGGCGAACAAAGAGGTCTGTCTTGACACCAAAAGTGTGGAGTACGCCAGCCAATTCAACGGCGATATAACCAGCACCTAGAATTGCAACTGACTCTGGAAGTTCTTCCCAGGCAAATACATCATCAGAAGAGCCACCTAGTTCAGCACCAGGAATATTTGGAATACTTGGATGGGCACCAGTAGCAATCACGATATGTTTAGCACGAATCAGTTCACCATTTACGCTGACAGTATGAGAATCTACAAATTCAGCATGGCCTTCAATCAAGTCTACTCCGTTGCGTTTAAAACTGCCATCATAAGAAGAACGAGCGCGATCGATGTAGGCTTCACGATTGCGACGTAGGGTTGCAAAGTCAAAGTTAAGATCAGTAGTCTTAAAGCCGTAGTCTTCTCCAAATTGATGGAAAGTCTCAGCGATTTGCGCCCCGTACCACATGATTTTTTTAGGAACACAACCGACGTTGACGCAGGTTCCACCTAATTTCTTTTCCTCAATAACGGCCGCTTTGGCTCCGTGTTCACCAGCACGGTTCATGGTAGCAATTCCTCCGCTACCTCCACCGATAGCAATGATATCATATTCTCTCATTGAAAACTCCTTTGTACTCTTTTAAATAGTAGAGTGTCATTTTTTGATAGTCATATTCTATCTTTTTTTTGATGTGATTGCAAAAATCTGCTACGTTCAAAAAAATTAAAGAAAAGGCTTGCAAAAAAGAAAAATAAAGTGTATTATATAACTAGTACAATGATTGTAAAATGAATTCCGAACAATAATTGAATCCTGAAATGTCATTATTTCGTTCTGAACGGTTATTGTTTATATTTGGTAATTTTTGTATAATATTGTTAAGGACTTTAAATCAAAAAGGAGTTTCATTATGAAAAAGAATGGTAAAGCTAAAAAGTGGCAATTGTATGCAGCAATCGGTGCTGCAAGTGTAGTTGTATTGGGTGCTGGGGGCATTTTGCTCTTTAGACAACCTTCTCAGACTGCTGTAAAAGATGAGGCTACTCA
>CAJPJN010000101.1:0-6030 GCA_905369855.1 Streptococcus oralis
TTCAAGCGCATCTTTGGCTGGAACTTTGACCACCGTATGAGTGGACTGTTGTATGACGGGTTTTCCTTCATGTGGAATAAGGCTACCATCTGTCGGATTAACCGTGTAGTTGGTATTTACTTTTCTTGTACCTGAAGTACCAGCTACTGTGATTTTTGCTTCACCTTTGGCTCTTGTGGCGTCTTTTTCATAACGAACACTTGGCTTAAGTGGTGTAACCACAACTTTAGATTTGGCACCTTTTGGATTGGCAACATCTTTCCTTACTGTTGGAGTAAGAGCACCTGTACTGGCATTGACCGCATAAGTGGTTGTCTTCTTAACAACGTCATCGCCTTCTTTGAGGTATTCAACCTCATCTTTAGCTGGGACCTTGACCACCGTAGGAGTTGACTGTTTGATGACGGGTTTGCCCTCATGCGGAATGAGGCTACCGTCTGCAGGGTTAACAGTATAAGTTGTAGTGACTGTTCTAGTGCCTGAAGTACCAGCTGTTGTTACATTTTTTCCGCCTTTAGCTCTCGTAGCGTCTTTTTCATAACGAACACTTGGCTCGATTGACGTAACCACAACTGTTGATTTGGCACCATCTTTCTTGAACACTTCATCAAGTGTATTTTTAGTAATCTGCCCTGTATCGGGATCTTTGATACTAACAGTTGTTGACTTAATGATGTCATCTCCACGTTTACTATATACAACAGTTTCTCCAACTTTTTCTACAGATTTAACTGTTGCAATTTTTTTATCTTGATAACCTGTCCCATCTAAAGAAATTCGTTTCCCAGATATAAACTCTGATCGTCTATTGATCATATCGGCTTCAAAATAAGAACATGAACTATGACCTCCTTTTGTATCCCCAACATTTATGACAACATCACTATCATTACTGACACTTTTTCCTATAGTAGAATCATTATTAACTATATAATGTGTCATTTTTCCAGACTTAGCTATGTTTTTACTGTCTAATCCTTTTTGCCAAAATTCAGATGATGAGAAATAACTTGTCCTCACTTTTGGGGCATTAAAGGTTGTTCCTTTTTTTAATACATTATTATAAAAGTTTCTATAAGCCCGCTGTTCTTTAGAAGACATGACTCTGCTGTCAGAATATGCCAACTGATAGGCTTCAACCATTGCCCGTTGTACTAAATATCCTCCTAAAGAGTGTCCTGTCAAATATAGATTGGTAATGCTCTTATCTTTAGCCAGTTCACGCATGATATTTTCTGCATCGATCCCTTGCTGAGGATTGCTTCCTAATCCAAGTGTTATATCAGTTCCTATATCTTTGGCATCACTTGTTCCACGAAAGGCTAATACTTGTGCAGTTCCATTTGGTAAATATGAGAAATCACTCTTAGTTTCATACAAGACAGCATCTAGTCCACTGGAGGTATGGTAACTTTTTTTCCTTTCCCAATAAGGCCCCAATTCCTTATTCATCATCATATACTCATAACGTGGTCTACTGTCACCATTCTTTTTATATAACTCTGACTCTGTTAAGGGTTTCTTATGATTCAGCACTCTATCAATGTAATTATCATCACGGTAGGACAATTCCATGAACATAATCATATCCCGCTCACTGACATTCCATTTTAATTTTTCATCTGGCTTTTCTTTACTGTCAATAATACCATCACCATCAGTATCTTCTAATAAGGGATGACTATTATAGCCTACATACTTTTTCCCGCCTTTTTCATAAATATAAATTTCATCTTTATTACTTAGATAATCCTCATCTGTATATTCATTCGGCTTCAACTGAGGTCCATCTAGTAATAGGCTATCATACTTATCTCCTTCTGAACCGATTATTCCTGCTTTTATTTTTTTAGCATACTCATCAGTCAATTCATATTTTTTTATCTCGGAAGGATTTGATGCTGCTCTCACCGCTGGAGTGCTTGATCTGTCTTCACCTGCCACGAAAGTCCCTGTGGTCAAGCTATTATTTTCTTTATTCCCAGATGTCTCGAGTTCTGTAGTCCTTGTAGATCTTATTGGAACATCTCTGGTATCTAACTCAGAAGCAGGATTATTTTGATTATCTGGTATAGGTTGAACTGCTTCTCTTTTCTCCACAGAAGATGGGGAATTTTCCGTAGAAGCAAGTACTCCCTGAGATGGTGTAAACAAGGCAATTCCTATTAATACAGAAGCCACTCCAACAGAAAACTTTCGAATCGAAAAACGTTGACGTTTATTAAAAATATCTTTCATTTAATCAAATTTCTTTCTAGCTATTTTTTATACACAATATAGAAAACGTTAACATTTTCTGTTAACAAAATCATAATTTTTTCATCTCCTAAAATTTAGGAACTTTACTATACTTTAATACATCACATTTTAAATCCTTTCAATTTTTAAATAACTATTTGTTGTAATAGCTCAACCCATTCACCCAGTTCATCAGGCGGGTTATTTAGGTTACAGACAGAACCGCTTATTTTAGACCACCAAACAACTCTGTAAAAAAGAACCGAGGTTATCTTTTTCTCTTTTATCATCTAGGTCCATTTCCCCATCCGTATGACAATCAATAACCTGCTGTTAAAATTTTACTACATTATGGAAGAAATCAAAATTTTGCACGCTCTATTACTGCCATTATATCACAAAGAGTTCATTAAAGGAAAAAAAATAACCATTTCTTGATTTTATAAAAAACCAAGAAACGGTATGCTGATTTTAATCTTCTTGAATCTCGATGACAATTTCTTGACATTCTTGTTCTTCCAGTTGTTCTTTGAAACTGTTCAAGATCTCTTTAGAAGCTTCTGTCGCTTGACGAGCACATGATTTGGCTTGAGCAAGTACACTGTCCACAGTGATTTCACCTGACTCAACCTGTTCTTTGGTTTTAAGAACAAAATCTGTAGCCTGCTCCTTAACTTCTGTCAGTTTTTCACAGACCTGCTCCTTGGCATACTCAGGATCTTCTCTCAAATCATCCAGAAAATCTTGAGCCTGACTGCAAACTTGTTTGCCCTTGTCGCTTGTTAAAAACAAGGCAAGAGCTGCACCTGAAACGGTTCCTAAAAGGATTGAGGATAGTTTACCCATAAGGATTCTCCTTTTTTATTTTTTGAAAAATTTACTTGCAAGACGAAGAGCTGACAAACTTGCACCAGTCTTGAGTGTTTTTGAACCAGCTGATGAAGCTTTCTTGCTCAAGACACGCGCATGGTCATTGAGGTCTGAAACAGATAGAGATAAATCTGCAACAGCACTAAAGAGCGGATCAATCGTTGCCACCTTGTCATTGATATCATCTGCCAAGACATTGACCTTAGCCAGCAATTCATTGGTATGATGCAAGGTCACATCCACATCTGAAGTTAAGGTTTTAATCGTCTTCTCTGTTTCATCGATAACACGGCCAAGCTTTTGTACAGTAATGATTAGATAGACTAAAAAGACAATCAAAGCTAGGGCAACAAGAATATATGCAACTTCTAACATTTAGTTTTCCTCCTCTGTAACATAGTAAGGGGCCTTCTTTCGATTTTGATAAAGAATGATAAAAATACCCAATCCGATAAGAACAACTGAAAGCCATTGAGATACTCGAAGTCCAAAGAACATGAGGCTATCTGTCCGCATACCTTCGATGACCATGCGACCGAAACCATACCAAATCAAGTAGAAAGCAGTAATATGACCTCGTCTGAGGCTCTTCCATTTTCGTCTAAAAATCAGAATCAAGGCAAAGCCAAGTAGATTCCATAGAGATTCATAAAGGAAGGTCGGTTGACGGTAGCTCCCCTCAATATACATCTGGTCACGTATAAAGCCAGGTAGATAATCCAGATTATCCACTGCTGCACCATAAGCTTCTTGGTTAAAGAAATTGCCCCAGCGACCCAAACTTTGGGCAATCATGACGCTAGGCGCCGCAATATCTAGAAAATCCCAAGTGTTAATGAGTTTACGATCAGCAAAGATGTAAAGCACAAGAGCCCCAGTTATCAAACCACCGTAAATGGCCAAACCACCATTCCAAATGGCAAAAATCTCTCCCAAATTCTGACTATAGTAATCAAAACGGAAAATGACATAGTAGAGACGAGCTCCTAAAATAGCCAGAGGAAAAGCTACCAATATAAAATCTAAAATATCGTCTGGTATGATCTTCTTTCTAGGCGCTTCTTTCATGGTCAAATAAACCGCAAGAATCAAGCCTGTCACAATACACAAGGCATACCAACGAATGGCTAGAGGGCCTAGATGAATAGCAATTGGATCAAGCATTAGGCACCTCGTTTTGAGCAATGAGATTTGTCAAGCGTTCTTCGAACAAACGCGTCGCATCAAAGCCCATTTCCTTGGCACGATAATTCATGGCAGCAGCCTCAATCACGACAGAGATATTACGACCTGTTTTAACTGGAATACGAATACGAGGAATAGATACGCCAGAAATTTCAAGTTCCTCGGCATTGTTTCCAAGACGATCAAAAGTCTTATGCGTATCATAATTTTCCAAGTAAACAGCCAGCTGGACTTGTGAAGAATCCTTGACCGCACTCGCACCGTAGAGGCTCATAACATCGATAATCCCAACCCCACGAATTTCAATCAAGTGTTTCAAGATTTCAGCAGGCTCTCCCCAAAGAGTTAATTCATCCTTAGAATAAATATCTACCCGATCATCTGCTACCAAGCGGTGCCCACGTTTGACAAGCTCAAGACCTGTTTCACTCTTACCGATACCACTATCGCCTTGAATCAAGACACCCATCCCATAGATATCCATCAAGACACCGTGAACACTGGTGCGTTCCGCCAAACGAGAGTCCAGATAGCTAGATAACTCTCCAGACAAACGACTGGTAGCTGTACGGCTGGTTAAAATAGCAATCTTACATTCTCTGGCTGCCTTTAACATCTCCTCTGGAACCACCAAACCACGAGCAACAATAACCGCAGGTGTCTCAGGTAGAAACATTTTTTTCAAAACTTCATAACGGCTGTTAGAAGGCATGCCAATTAAATATGACCACTCCTTCATCCCCAATAGTTGTATCCGTTCTGGAGTATAGTAATCAAAATAACCTGTCATTTCAAGACCAGGTCGCGTAATGTCCGCAGTATTAATTTCCTTTTCAAGTAATTCTGGTTCGCCATAGACAATGTCTAGTCTAAGCTTTTCAATCACTTCTTTTACTAAAACCGACATCATTTCCTCCTTCAATCGAGTTCTTTTTACTATTATATCAAATTGTGGGAGGAAGTTTCAGATTTTTGCAGGCTTTGGAGTATTTATTTAAAAGAAAAAGGACTAGATTTCTCTAGCCTTTCATTTCTAATTAGAATTTTTTACGTTTACGAGCTGCTTCTGATTTACGTTTACGTTTTACAGAAGGTTTTTCATAGAATTCACGTTTGCGTGTTTCTTGAAGAGTACCAGCTTTAGTAACCGCACGTTTGAAACGACGAAGTGCGTCGTCAAGAGATTCATTCTTACGTACTACTGTTTTAGACATTTTTTTCACTCCCTTCAAGTTCAAGATCTATTCTATTTTACACGTAAAAGGAATAATTGTCAAGAAAAAATCCGGTTTAATTTTGATTTTTTCTTAGATTTATACAAGAGTTGAAACCACTCATTCCAAAGGGTTTCACTTTTTTATTTTTCAAGTAAGATAAGCGCTTCAGAATCTGCAATGATGGTCACATCAGGGTGATTTTGTAGGCTACTTGCTGGTAGGTTCTCAGTCACTGGACCAGACACGGTTCCGGCAATGGCTTCTGCTTTCGATTCACCGTAAGCAAAGAGAAGGATTGACTTGGCATCCAAGATATTTTTAATTCCCATTGAAATAGCTTGGGTTGGGACGTCTTCAATCTTGTCAAAGAAGCGCGCATTGGCTTCAATAGTAGACTGGTCCAGTTCAACTAGATGCGTTTGACTGTCAAAAGGAGTACCAGGTTCATTAAATCCAATATGTCCATTGCGACCAATTCCCAAGATTTGTAAATCAACAGGATGGTCAGCCAAAATTTGAT
>CAJPJN010000102.1:0-5898 GCA_905369855.1 Streptococcus oralis
TCAATATCTGTACCTTCTACATGTCCTTTAATGGTAAAGCTATGATAGTGCCCCAATTCTTTTTCAGCTACTTTGTCCCAAGTTACAGCTACCATACGAGGCAAACCCTTATCAAATTCTGCTCCAACTTGACTAGGTAAATTAGGTTGCTGATTGATATCGGTAGAGATAGAAACTGGATGAAGTTTGACAATTTTCTTCTCTACTTTATTTTCTTTAATCACCAATTCAGTTGCGACAGATTGCGTTTTTTCTGTTTGATTGTCAATACGAGGAGTTAGAGTAACACGACCCTTAGTATAGAGCAACAAGTTCTGTCCATTTACCTCAAGATGACCACCATCAGCTGACTTGGCTTCTAAGTGGACATCTGACGCTGAAAATTCTGTCTGTGAACCGTCCTCATAATGCCCAATTACATGATAAGGGAGAACTTGGTCTTCTGTTGCCTTCTCTTTTCCTTCAACGTTTACTTCCAAGCGGGTCAAGGCAGGAGCGTCCTTCACGAATTGAATCAAGTAAGTTTGAACTAAATCCCCCTTTTGGTCACTCAAGAAGACAGAAGCCTGATATCCATTATCAGCAGAAGCTTGCTGAACTGTTACCTGATAGCCTGTAGTCTGTGCTCCAACACTTGGGATTTTAGCAGTATAAAGAAGGGAGACTCTGTAATAGGTCTTGCTCGGCTCAAAGTTCTCAAGAGCTTTATCCCCAACAGTAAGTCCTGTAATGCTACTTGTTGTTTCCTTATTGCTTGCGATAAAGGTTGCAGTCACTTCACGGTCGTCATCTACCAATTTACCAGTAGCCTCCGTACGTCCCCCTTCCTTGGTCAAAGCAGCAGGATCTTTCAAGGTCCATGAAACAACCTCTGTATCAATTAAGCTACCATCTGTCAGAACAGCTGTGACCGTTTTATCCAAATCAGCCGCATTTGTACCAACCGGTACTGTAGCAACTTTTGGCAACCATTTATCTAAGGCAACCACTTTTACAAGTGCCTCAGCTTGGGTTTCCAAACCTTCCACTCGTCCAGATACTTTTTTCTCACCTGCGCTTGTAAGTAAGTCAGATGGCACTTCCCAAGTGACAGTTTTTTCCTCAACACTGCCATCGCTATAAATAGCTGTTACTGTTTGAGGCAATTCAGGATTTGTGCTAACATCAGTTGTTGCTTTTACAGGAGCAAAGGCTACAAAGTGACGGTTTTCTTTCTTACCAGACACAGTTGCGACCGTTACGCTATCAGATGTCAAACCAGCAGAATCTGCATAAAGAGTAAATTTACCTTCTTTTTCTGTTGATTTTACAATGACAACTCCTTTACCATTGAAGGCTTTTCTTTGCCATGTTCCATCTGCTTGAGCTTTGTAGCGCTCACGGCTAGCTTGTTCTCCATTATCCACACCAACAATCTGTCCCTGACCATGAAGATTGAAATGAACAAGATTATTCGCTGTCGGAACAACATTCCCTTCGCCATCAACAATTTCGTAATGGATGTAGGATAGGTCTTTCCCATCTGCAGTGATAACATGCTCTTCTTTAGTCAGACGAACTCTTGCTGGTTCACCTGCAGTTGTCACACTATCACGCGCAATTTCCTTACCATTTTCATCTCGAGCAATCGCAGTCAGTGTGCCTGGTTGATATTTTACAAGCCACTCAAGATACAATTCACTTGGTTTAGCCCCCTCATGATATGGACGTCCATCTTCTGTCGTTTTCTTAGTAAATTCCTTTTTACCAAGCGACTCACCATTTAAGAACAATTCGACACTTGCAGCATTTGAGAAGGTACGAACTGGAACCTTTCCATCAACCAGCATCTTACGCTCCTTAAGGGTCTCATCAGTCCAGTTCCAATGTGGTAAAATGCGAACAGTTGGCTTTTCTTTAGCACTATACCACTCACTGCGATAAAGGTAGAAATCATTTTTTGGTAAACCAGCCGTATCGATGATACCAAAGTAAGAGCTTTTTACAGGTGTATTATCTTGGTTATGCCATGGAGTTGGTTCACCAATATAATCAAACCCAGTCCAGATAAATTGTCCGGCATAGCCAGCGCGATCACGGTCAAAAGTCCATGACTCAGTAGCTGTTCTTCCCCACCCAACACGGTCGTTACCATAATCAGATTGTTCATAGTGACGATTTGGACGGTTATCGTGTCCAAGGATTTGAGCAGGATTGTAATAAGAATCACGCGTTCTAGTAGCTGAAGAGGTTTCAGAACCATAAATGAGCCAGTCTGGATGCGCTCTACGAACCGCATCATAAAAACGTTCACCATAGTTCATACCGACAGCATCCATAATTTCTGCAACTTTCAAGAAATCACCTGTAGATGCACGACTAAATTTATTTTCACCCATGGTTACGTAACGCTCAGTATCAATCGCTTTGATAACAGCCTTCAAACGTTTAGCAGTTTCAATAGAACGAGGACTACCATTTGCCTCCTCTACCTCATTTCCAAGAGACCACATCACAATAGACGGATTGTTCTTATCACGTTCTACCATTGTTCTAAGATCAAAATCAGACCACTTCTCACCCTTCTTAGCTTCAGGATGAGTTGCATCTTGATCAAAGAAACGTCCATAGTCATAAGTCTTCTTACCACCATACCAAGTATCAAAAGCTTCCTCTTGAACCAAAAGACCTAAACTTGCTGCAGCATCAAGTAACTGAGGACTAGCTGGATTGTGGGTTGTTCGAATAGAGTTAACCCCCATATCTTTCAGGAGTTTTAATTTACGATAGGTAGCCTTATAATTTTCTTCTGCACCCAAAGCTCCATTGTCATGGTGAATACTTACTCCGTGGAATTTCATGCGTTCACCATTCAGAGAGAAACCATCCTTAGCAGTCCAATTAAAATAGCGGTAACCAAATGTATCTTCTGCTACATCAACTAGTTGACCTTCTTTATAAACCTTTGTTTTCAAAACATACAGTTGAGGATGATAACTTTTTGTCGTCCAAAGAGTTGGTTTATTAACTAGGATTGTTTGTCTGAAATCTGCAACTTCATTTTCTGCTAAATTCTTCGTTTCAGAGCGCACTAATTCTGAAACAACCTTACCTTCCTTAGTGAAAATTTGTTGTTCCACAAAGACTTTAGCAGCCTTCTTATCCGTATTTTTAATCTTACTTTGAACCTGTGTTTCAACATTCCCTTCTTTTTGCTCAGCAAGTTTTGGAGTAGTGATATGATTACCATTTTCGGCAACATGGACTTTATCACGATAACTAAGGGTTACATCACGATAAATCCCACTTCCAGAATACCAACGACTACTTGGTTGCTTATTGGTCACTTGAACAGTAATTGAATTTTCACTACCATCCTTGTTTAAAAATTCTGTGATATCATATGAAAAATGATTATAACCACTTGGATAATGTCCTACAAATTTACCATTTACATAGACCTTTGAATCCATGTAAACACCATCAAAATTGATACGAACATCCTTATTCTTGTCTGCTTCATTTAATGTGAAAGTCTTACGATACCAAGCTGTTCCACCATTTAACTGGCCACCTTCATTACGCGCGAGAGACTTGTGATCAAAGTCAAAATAAATACTCCAATCATGAGGAAGATTCAATTTAGACCAATCATGAACATCCACATCTTTTTTTGAAAAATCTCCTTGGGCGTTTAGTTTAAAGTACCAATCTTTATTGAAGTCTTGTTTTCGATCTGATAATAGCTGCTTCTCTGTTTCAACATCCGCTTTACTTGACTCTTTAGAAAGCGCTTGCGTTTTTTCAGAAGAAGATTTGAGATCTGCAGTCGGTTTTACCTGATCCTTTTCTGAAGTTTTCTTAGCATCCTCTTTTACATCTGTTTCAACTGCTGCTGTAGATTTCGGACCATCTTCCACAGTCTTTGGATTTGTCTCTTCAGCTTTTTGCCTCTCTTCAGCTTCGTTTTCTTCTCCTACCTTATTTGGAGTTTCAACTTTAGGATTAACCAATTCATGGTTACCTTCATTAACAGGTTTAGTAGGTTCTGTATCCTTAGTCACTTTGTCTTCTGTCGACTCAGCTTTTGGCTTTACAAACTCACGTCCACCATTCTCATCAGCCTTTGCGATAGCAGCTGCCACATCATCGGGAAGCTTATCTAAAGGCTGAGGTTGATGAACAGTTGTTTCTTCTGTTTGAGTATTGGATGAAGCCACTTCCTCAGCTTGTACAGCTGAAATACCAAATATACTAGCCCCAATCATTACAGATGCCGCACCTATTGCAAATTTACGAATGCTATAATGACAACGTTTATCAAAAAGTCTTTTGTTCATTAAAATCCTCATTTCTTTTTCTTGATACAAAGTAAGCGTTTACTTTATTTTAAAAAATGACCTCCTTCTGAATACACAAACAAGTACCAAGTTCGATAATATATTTTATATATTGAATATATCAAAACGCGCCTAAAATTGCAATCATTTTTCATCAATTTAACCTAATAAAATGGTATGCAAGATAAGTTCATTCAAAAGAAATAGGTGCAATGAAAGTAGCTTTCTATTCTAGACTCTTTCCAATACAAATTTCATTCCATTAATAGCATTTTCATACTTCAAATTTATAGTTTATGGACTCATATCATTTTAGACTGCATTATATAAAAAGAAGGTAAAACATTATTCTACCTTCTTTTTTCCTATTTTCTATCCAATGTCCGAAGTGCTGCTTGATAAGTTTGCTCCATCAGCATGGTAATGGTCATAGGACCTACACCTCCAGGAACTGGCGTAATATGGCTAGCAAGTGGGGCAACTGCCTCATAATCAACATCCCCACAGAGCTTACCATTTTCATCGCGGTTCATCCCAACGTCAATGACTACCGCACCTGGTTTCACAAAATCAGGAGTCACAAACTTAGCACGACCGATTGCGACCACAAGAATATCCGCTTTTGCAGCAACCTTAGCGAGATTATGGGTGCGTGAGTGAGTCAAGGTCACTGTTGCATTTTTGGCCAAAAGAAGCTGAGCCATGGGTTTACCGACAATATTGGAACGACCGATGACCACCGCATTTTTACCCTCTAAATCAATTCCATATTCATGAAACATTTCCATAATTCCTGCAGGTGTTGATGGAATCATGACTGGATGACCAGACCAAAGGCGTCCCATATTTAGCGGATGGAAACCATCCACATCCTTTTCTGGGTCAATGGCTAATAAAACCGCCTCTTCATCGATATGTTTTGGTAATGGTAACTGAACCAAAATCCCATGCCAAGCTGGATCTTGATTATATTTGGCAATCAAGTCTAATAATTCCGCTTGGGTAATGGTATCTGGAACTCGCACTACTTCGCTACGGAAACCAGCCGCAAGGGCAGAACGTTCCTTATTCCGAACATAGACTTGGCTGGCAGGGTTGTCCCCAACCAAAATCACTACCAAACCAGGTACTAGCCCCGTTTCTTCCTTTAATCTTTCAGTCTTTTCAGCCAGCTGTCCTTGTAACTTAGCTGCTAGAGCCTTCCCATCAATAATCTGTGTCATATCACTTCTCTTTTCTTTCAATATTTTCCATTATACCAAAAACTGTTGGTCCCCTCTAACACTTCTTTCCTAGGCTATCCTATAGTTTCAAACTATAAGAAAAAGCTCTGGTCGAGCTTTTCACTAATCTTGTCTTGAAATTTTAAAATAGATTATAAAACCTTACTCAAGAAGTCTTTAGTCCGTTGTTCTTGGGTTTGTTCAAAAATCTGTTCAGGTGTTCCGTCTTCAACAACCACACCGTCTGCCATAAAGATGACACGGTCTGCCACCTCACGAGCAAATCCCATTTCATGTGTTACGATAACCATGGTCATTCCTGACTTGGCTAAGTCTTGCATAACAGCCAACACCTC
>CAJPJN010000103.1:0-5896 GCA_905369855.1 Streptococcus oralis
TTAATGACATCATCTGTCCACTGAACGATAACCTCATGCGCACCCAAAGCATAAGCTTCTTTCACGATTAGATGCGCCAACTCACGTTGCTCCACATCGATAGAGAGAGCCAAAGTGTGACCAGGTTGCACGTTGATTCCGTTCGCAACCAATAATTTCGCATATTTTTCTAGATTTTCTTTAAAATTTGGTAAAACCATGTTGTTTTCTCTTTTCTATTTTTATTTTTCTTTCAAAGCAGAAAATAATCCTGCCAAAGCAATAGCACCTGACAAGAGCGCTGTTGATAGGATAATTGTTTCATCTGCCAGCTCTAACTGATAGTCAAAGACCTTTTCAGCAGGTTTATCTTCTGCAAAAATTCTTAGTTTCATTTTACTATTCCTCATCTCCTTTAAAACAACTCATCAAACAAACTCAACTGGTTATCCTCTGGCATATTGCCGAGAATCCCCATTTCATCCATCTTTTCAACCAAGGTTGAGGAAAGTCCGCCACGCTTGCGTAATTCTGTTTTAGAAAGAAATTCTCCCTCTTCACGCGCTCGTACCAACTGCTTGGCAACGTTCTCTCCCAGACCATCCATTGCTACAAATGGCGGGATGAGGGTGTCTCCATCGATGAGGAATTCAGTCGCATCACTGCGGTAGAGATCGAGTTTGCCAAACTTGAAACCACGCTCCCACATCTCATTGACAATCTCAAGAGTTGTATAAAGATCGATTTCCACATTAGAGGCCTCATTATTCTTCCGTTTTTCAGAGATTTCTTCCATTCTGCGTTTGATGGCATCCAAGCCCGCACCCATGGTCTTGATATCAAAAGCCTTAGCACGAATGGAGAAGTAAGCACAGTAGTAATAAATGGGATGGTGAACCTTGAAGTAAGCTACACGCAAGGCCATCATAACGTAGGCTGCCGCATGAGCCTTAGGGAACATGTACTTAATTTTCCCACAGGATTCGATATACCACTCTGGCACCTTATTAGCCTTCATGGCTTCGATGTAGCCATTGCGTTCCTCTTCGGAAATCTTGAGCCACAAACCCTTACGTACCCGTTCCATGATGGTAAAGGCCATCTTAGGCTCCAGACCCGCATGCATGAGGTAAACCATGATGTCGTCCCGACAACCGATAACGGTTGATAGGTCTGCTATTCCTTGCTTGATTAAATCCTGAGCATTTCCCAACCAGACATCCGTACCATGGGATAGACCTGAGAGCTGAAGCAACTCTGCAAAAGTCGTCGGATGAGTCTCGTCTACCATTCCACGTACGAAATTTGTTCCAAACTCTGGAATCCCCAACATCCCCGTAGGCGTTCCGATTTGCTCAGGTGTTACTCCTAGCACATCAGTCCCAGAAAAGAGGGCCATCACGCCTTCGTCATCCATAGGAATTTCATTAGGGTCAATCCCAGACAAGTCCTGGAGTTTTCGAATCATGGTCGGATCATCATGTCCCAGTACATCAAGTTTGAGGACGTTCTCATCGATATCGTGGAAGTTAAAGTGAGTGGTCTGCCATTCAGCCGTCACGTCATCTGCTGGATACTGGACAGGCGTAAAGTCGTAAACATCCATATAGTTAGGAATAACAACGATTCCCCCCGGGTGTTGTCCTGTTGTCCGCTTGACACCAGCTGCACCTTGAGCGAGGCGTTCCACCTCTGCATCACGATAAAACTTGCCATAATCTCTCTCGTAGCCCTTGACAAAGCCAGAGGCAGTCTTGGCAGCTACCGTACCAACCGTTCCCGCACGGAAGGCATATTCCTCACCAAAGATATCACGCACATCCAAGTGGGCGCTAGGCTGATCCTCTCCCGAAAAGTTCAAGTCAATATCGGGAACCTTATCCCCATCAAAACCAAGGAATGTCTCAAACGGAATATCCTGCCCATTTTTGCTGAGTTTGTGACCACAGTTTGGACAGTCCTTATTGGGCATATCAAAACCTGAACCGTACGAACCATCTGTGATAAACTCACTGTACTGACACTGACCACAGACATAGTGAGGAGAGAGAGGATTGACCTCTGTAATCCCAATCATGGTCGCAACGAAACTAGATCCGACAGACCCACGAGAACCAACCAAATAACCCCGTTCATTAGAACGTTGTACCAGCATCTGCGATGCCAGATAAATCACAGCAAATCCATTCCCCAGAATAGAAGTTAATTCTTTTTCAATCCGCAAATCAACAATATCTGGCAGTGGATTTCCATAAATCTCAAAAGCTTTCTTATAGGTCAACTCAGCAACTGTTTCTTCAGCCTTGTCGATGAAAGGCGTGTACAAGTCACCCTTAACAACCTCAACAGGTTCAAAGATTTCTGCCAAGGCATTGGTGTTTTCAATAACCAGTTTACGAGCCAGTTCCTCTCCCAAGAAGGCAAATTCATCCAACATCTCATTAGTCGTTCTAAAATGAGCCTTTGGAAGTGGTGCTGGTTGGGCATGTTCCCCATGACCGATAGTTCGGTTAATCATAGCCCCCTGTCCCAAACTACGGACGATAATTTCACGGTAAATCTCTTCTTCAGGTTCGATATAGTGGACATTTCCCGTAGCCAGAACAGGCTTACCAAGACGATCTCCAACCTCTATCAAACTTTTGATAATGGTCTGTAGTTCTTCCATATCCTTGACCTGCTCCTTGGCAATCAAGGGAGCATAGATAGCTGGTGGCATGATTTCAATAAAGTCATAATACTTGGCCACCTCAACCGCCGCATCCACACCTTGGGAAACGACTGCATCAAAAACTTCACCTTCGGAGCAAGCTGAACCTAAAATCAAACCTTCCCGATGGGCATCTAAAACCGTTCTCGGAATCCGTGGCACCCCTTCAAAGTACTTGGTATTGGATAAAGAAACCAGCTTAAAGATATTTTTTAGACCTACCTGATTCTTGACATAGATGGTCGCATGCTTGATCCGAGCTTTTTTATAAGAATCTGGACTAATCAAATCAATGTTAAGTCTAGCTAGATCGGTCACCCCATGTTTTTCTGCCACTTCTTTGATAAAAATAAAGAGCAGACGACCAGTAGCTTCCGCATCGTAATTGGCCATGTGGTGATGTTCCAAAGCCACACCAAAACGCTTGGTCAAAGGCCCCAAACCATGACGTTTATACTCAGGATAGAGATTTCTAGCAAACTCAAGCGTATCAATAATTGGCTGACTAATCTTTGGAAGACCATGACGCTCATAATTGGCATTCATAAATCCTACGTCAAAGGTTGCATTGTGGGCAACTAAGACTGTATCCTTGCAAAATTCTTGAAATTCCTGTAACACTTGTTCCAGTGGTTTAGCATTTTTGACATGATCATCTGTAATTCCAGTCAATTCAGTAGTAAAAGCTGACAAGGGATGCCCAGGATTGATAAATTCATCAAATTCTGCAATGACATTCCCCTTGTACATCTTAGAGGCCGCAACCTGAATCAAATCATTATAGATAGCTGAAAGTCCCGTCGTTTCCACGTCAAAGACCACATAGGTCGCTTCCGATAAGTCCAGCTCCACTTCGTTATAGACGATAGGGACACGGTCCTCCACGATATTGGCTTCCATTCCATAGATCAGCTGGATTCCCGCTTTTTTGGCCGCCTTATAGCCGTGTGGGAAGGACTGGACATTCCCGTGGTCCGTGATGGCAACCGCCTTGTGTCCCCACTTAGCAGCTGTCGCAACGATTTCTTCAACCTCTGGTAGAGCATCCATAGTCGACATGTTAGTATGAGCATGAAACTCAACCCGACGCTCACCTTCTGGCATCAAATCCTTCCGCTCATAGTGAACAACTTCCTGCACATCCTGCACGTTCATAGTCAAATCGCGTGTGAAGTTATTCATCTCCACATTTCCACGCACTCGGAGCCAAGAATTCTTCTTGATGAGGTCAAATTTCTGAGCCTCTTCCTCATTTTTAACCCACTTTTGCATAGAAAAACTTGAAGTGTAGTCCGTCATTTTAAAGTTGATTAAAACACGACCTGTTCTGGTCACTTTTTGCTCCACATCAAAAACAACCCCTTCAAAGACCAGACGATTTTCCTCAGTCGTCACTTCGATCATAGGAGTAATCTCCGCCTTGTCCAACTTTGGTTTAGCTGCAGCTTTTTTCGCTTGAAAATCAAAGGCTGGTTTCTCTTCCGCTGGAGGTGGCGCCATCTGTTCTAGTTGTTCCATAGCACGGAGCGCTTCCTCATTGGCAGCTTGAACAATCTGCTCATTTTCAGCATGAAAGGCTTCTTCCTGCTCTTGAGTCAGCACATCATTCTTTTCTACTTGACAGTTGAAAGTTGGAAAGCCAAATTTTTCAAGTTGTTTGGCTAAATTAGGAAGGTGATTTTTCTTAAAATGTTCCTTATCAATCGCCTCAGAGCCTTCAATAAAGAGTTGATTGCCCTCAGCACGAACTTGCAAATTTTGATAAAGGGACTTAAAACCTTGACTAGCACATGGCCCCTCAGAAAAAGCCTCTCTATAGTAGGACTGCAAGAGTTGATTTGAAAATTCTTGAGATAGAGTCTTGATTTCGAAAACAGCTTTATTGCCTGTCTTAGAAAATTCTTCCCTCAAACCTTTCTTTAATTCTAAAAAGATTTCTATCGGTAAAATATTAGAAAATACGAAATGAAACTCCCATATCTTACTAATTTTATGAACCACAACTCGCTCAATATCGGCCTGTGCTAAAGCAGGAGCCTGTCTCATTTCAGCAGGCATCCCCAATTGATTCATCAAAATTTCAAAACTATTTGACATTCATTTTCCTCACATTATTCTCCTACTATTTTACCATACTTAGAGGTGTTTTCTAAAGACAAAAGGAAGCCACTAAGTGACTTCCTTCTAGAGTGAAGACTGATTAGTCTTCACCTTTGTTTTTCTTAATGATTTCTTCTTGTACTGACTTAGGTACATCTTCGTAGTGGTCAAATACCATCATGAATGTACCACGTCCTTGAGATGCAGAACGAAGAACTGTTGCGTAACCGAACATTTCAGCAAGTGGAACGTAAGCACGAACGATTTGGCTGTTACCATGTGCTTCCATACCATCTACACGTCCACGACGAGCAGTTACGTGACCCATAACATCACCAAGGTTTTCTTCTGGAACAGTGATTGTTACAAGCATCCTTGGCTCAAGGCTAGCTGGTTGTGCTGATTTAGCAGCTTCTTTAAGGGCAAGTGAAGCCGCGATCTTGAAGGCAGTTTCAGATGAGTCGACATCGTGGTATGAACCATCGTAAAGTTTAGCTTTAACGTCAACCATTGGGTAACCTGCAAGAACACCGTTAGCCATAGATTCTACCAAACCTTTTTCAACCGCTGGGATAAATTCACGAGGAACCACACCACCGACGATTGCGTTTTCGAATTCGAATCCTTTACCTTCTTCGTTTGGAGTAAATTCAATCCATACATCACCGAATTGACCTTTACCACCAGACTGACGTTTGAAGAATCCACGTGCTTGAGTAGAAGCGCGGAATGTTTCACGGTAAGATACTTGAGGAGCACCTACGTTCGCTTCAACTTTGAACTCACGACGCATACGGTCAACAAGGACGTCAAGGTGAAGCTCACCCATACCAGAGATAACTGTTTCACCAGTTTCAACGTTTGTTTCAACGCGGAATGTTGGATCTTCTTCAGCCAATTTTTGAAGGGCGATACCCATCTTATCTTGGTCAGCTTTAGATTTTGGCTCAACCATCAATTGGATAACTGGTTCTGGAACGTTGATTGACTCAAGGATGATTTTAGCTTTTTCATCTGTCAATGAGTCACCAGTTGTAGTATCTTTCAAACCAACGGCAGCAGCGATATCACCTGAATAAACAGTGTCGATTTCTTGACGGCTGTTAG
>CAJPJN010000104.1:0-5878 GCA_905369855.1 Streptococcus oralis
TTTGATAGTTTTAGTCAGAGAGGCAGTTTGGCTAGATAGGATGGTAAAGTGTTCTTGGAAATGATTTTTGATATCTTGGTTGGAATAGTCCTTGTTTGTCAGCTGGTCTTGTACCTTCTGACGGATTTCCTTGAGGTGATTTTTAGTTGGGATAACCTTTATTAAGATACCGTCTTTGGATAAAACGCGACGAAATTCTCCATAGTTGGCAGGTGAAAAGATATCTAGTAGGATATCCATGCTGGCGTCTTTTATAGGAAGACGAGCCAAGTCGCTAACGAACCAATTGACTGCCCAGTTGGGTTCGCTCTTTGCAGCGATTTGGACGGAATCTTTGGAAATATCAAAGGCATAGAAGGTTTTGTCAGGATGACTTTCTTGGAGTTTGCGAGAATAGAATCCTTCGCCACAACCGATATCTAAAATGGTTTTGGCATTTTTTGAGTTTGCAAGTAAATCAGAAACAGCCTCTAGAATAGCTTGATAAAATCCAGCTTCTAGGATTTGTTGACGATTTTGAAAGTTTTCCTTGTCGTAGTTGGCCGATTGCTTGATTTGAGGGGCTAGATTGACATAGCCAAATTTAGCCAAGTCAAAAGAATGGCGATTGTTGCATTTGAGACTGCTCTCTACCAGAGTCAGATTTTCTTGACAGATAGGACAGGCAAAGGCAGTCGCAGAAGCAAAACGCTGAAGTTTGGGTTTGAGATTTGTATTCATAGTTTAAGTGTATCAAAAGAGGCAAATGAAAGCAACTTTAGGAATAAGTAGATGGGAGATTCAGTAGAAATAAAACTAATTTTCCAATTTATGGAATGAAATTGCTTTTATATCTAAATTGCTATATAATAATGATAAGGAGGAAATAAGTATGTTAAAAGAAGTATTAACCGTTGCAAAAGTTGCGAAAAAATCATCACTCTTTTTGGGTGGTGTCGCATTTGGTACCCTTGGTTTGAAAATCTTAGCAAGTAAGGAAGCTAAAAAAGGTTATTCTAAAGCTTTGGCTAAGGCTTACAAGTTGAAAGACGAGCTAGATGCATCTGTTTCTGTTGTGAAGCAACATGGAGACGATGTCTTGCAAGATGCCAAATATTTGTACGAGCAAGAGAAAAAAGAAGAGCAATTAGATAGCCTTATAGGAGAATAATATGTCTTTTAAAGTGCTACATAGAGGATACCAACATATCCGACTATCATCTTCTTTTTCACTCACCTTGGATATTCAAGACTATCTTCGTTCCTTGGCGAGAGATGAAAAGGGGATTGAGTCTATCCAGTTTTACATGGATCAACAGCACTTTACTCTACGCATAAAAGAAGGCTTTTCTGTATTAGATAATGCAGAAGCCTTTTTAAAAAGAATTGATAAAGGGAAAGTTTCTGAGTTGATGACTCTTCCCATTCGTAGAGAAGAGAGTGCTTATTCTATTGTTTCAGGTGCAGCGATTAAGCGTGTACTTTTTCGTAGTCTTGTACCGTCTCCAATTCGCTATATATGGACTTGTTATCAGGCTTTGGGCTATATTAGAGAAGCCTATCAAACACTAGCGCGTAAGGAACTAACGATGGAGGTCTTGGACTGTTCGGCGATTTTATTGTCCTTGTTTATGAACCAATCCAAGACGGCAAGTAATATCATGTTTATGCTTGATTTGGGGAATCATTTAGATCAATGGTCCTTGAAAAAAACTGCAACAGATTTAGAACAGAGTCTTCTTGCAAAAGAGAGCGATGTATTCTTAGTACAGGGTGATACGGTCGTTAGTATCAAGAGTTCCGATGTTCAAATAGGAGATGTCTTGGTTCTATCTCAAGGAAATGAAATTCTGTTTGATGGACAAGTAGTTTCAGGTTTAGGTATGGTCAACGAAAGTTCCTTGACGGGAGAGAGTTTTCCAGTTGAAAAAAGAGAGTCTGATTTGGTTTGTGCAAATACAGTATTAGAAACTGGAGAGTTACGCATTCGTGTAACCGATAATCAGATGAACAGCCGGATTTTACAACTGATTGAGTTGATGAAGAAATCTGAAGAAAACAAGAAAACGAAACAACGCTATTTCATCAAGATGGCGGATAAGGTCGTCAAATATAATTTCTTGGGGGCTGGTCTGACTTACCTATTAACAGGTTCTTTTTCTAAGGCTATTTCTTTCCTATTGGTCGATTTCTCCTGCGCTTTGAAAATCTCTACTCCTGTAGCTTATTTGACAGCTATCAAGGAGGGGTTGAATCGTGAAATGGTGATTAAGGATGGGGATGTTCTGGAGAAATATCTGGAAGTTGATACTTTCTTGTTTGATAAGACGGGAACAATCACAACTAGTTATCCTATAGTTGAAAAGGTGTTACCTTTTGGGGACTATAGTGAGGAAGATATTCTCAGAATCAGTGCCTGTCTTGAGGAACACATTTATCATCCTATTGCTAATGCCATCGTCAAGCAAGCTGAGATAGAGGGGATTGAACATGAGGAAATGCATGGGAAACTCCAATATATTGCAAGCAAGGGGATCAAATCTCATATAGATGGCCAACCAGTTCTTATTGGGAATTATGTCTTGATGCAGGATGAGCAGATTCATATCAGTTCAGAACAAAATGCTTTAATTGAAGAGTACAAGAGTCACTACAATCTCTTATTCTTGGCTTATCAGAATGAATTGATTGGAATGTTCTGCATTCATACTCCTTTGAGAAAAGAAGCAAAAGCAGCCTTGGAGAAACTTAAGGCACAAGGGAAAAAATTGATTCTGGCAACAGGGGATACCTTGGTTAGAACAGAGGAATTAGTCAAAGATTTGCCCTTTGATCAGGTCTATACAGACTTGAAACCTGATGGGAAATTTGAGTTAGTAGAGGAACTACAGAAAGCAGGTCACACTATTTTGATGGTTGGGGATGGGTTGAATGACTCAGCTGCTCTAACCCTATCAGATATCGGTGTGGTGATGAATGAGAGTGCAGATATTTCTAAGCAGATGAGTGATATCTTATTGTTAGATAATCGTTTGGATTTCTTCCAAGAGTTGGATTGGCTATCATCATCTTTGCAAACACTCATCAAGAAGAATATTCAAGATACCGTTGTCGTAAATAGTAGTTTGATTGGCTTTGGCTTGTTTAATTGGCTCAGTCCTTCAAATCTCTCTATCTTACATAATCTAACAACCTTACGCATAGTCCTGCGTAGCCTGTCTATTAAGGCTAGATAGATGTGGTTATCAACAACAAAAAGGAGTTACCTTTCTCGAGGTTAACTCCTTTTTTATAGGTAAATGTTGAACAGTTTAGTAAGTCAATACAAAATATTTTTTCTTTCCACGACGGATAACAGTCAGTTCGTTTTCTAACTTATCTGCGTCACTCAAGACATAGTCAAGGTCTTGGATGCGGTCACCGTTTACGTAGATAGCTCCATTTTGGACATCTTCACGGGCTTGGCGTTTTGAGTTAACCACACCAGATGACACAAGGAGTTCTACGATGTTGTGGTTTTCATCTGCTTGAACTTGGTAGTTTGGTACACCACGAAGTCCTTGTTTGAGCTCTTTAACAGAAAGATTCTTGATGTTTCCTGCAAAGAGTTGCTCAGTGATGTTAAGAGCTTCTTTGTAAGCTTCTTCTCCGTGAACAAGTGTAACGACTTCACGAGCCAAGACTTTTTGTGCCAAGCGTTCGTGTGGAGCTACTTCAAATTGTTTACGGATGTCTTCAATCTCATCAAGTGACAAGAAAGTAAAGATCTTCAAGAAGCGAACAGCGTCTGCGTCCATAACGTTCATCCAGAATTGGTACATTTCGTATGGAGAAGTCTTTTCAGGATTGAGCCAGACTGCGTTTCCTTCTGATTTACCAAATTTCTTACCAGTTGCATCGGTAATCAGTGGAACAGTGATTACGTGGCCAGTCTTGTCAGCCTTACGACGAAGCAATTCGGTACCAGCTGTCATATTTCCCCACTGGTCAGAACCACCGATTTGTAGCGTTACGTTGTGGTCTTGGTTAAGAACGAAGAAGTCGTAACCTTGCATGATTTGGTAGGCAAACTCAGTGTATGAAATTCCTGTTTCGATCCGTTTTTTCACAGATTCCTTACTCATCATGTAGTTGACAGTGAAGTATTTTCCGATATCACGGAGGAAGTCAATGAAGCTGATGCTGCCAAACCAGTCGTAGTTGTTGACCATGACAGCTTTATTTTCGCCATTTTCAAAGTCAAGAAAACGAGAAAGTTGTCCTTGGATAGACTTGACCCAGCCATCTACTGTGTCTTTTGTTTGGAGACTACGTTCAGCATCTTTGAAGGACGGATCTCCGATGAGACCTGTAGCACCGCCAACGAGCGCATAAGGTTTGTGACCTGCTAGCTGCAAGCGACGACTTGTCAAGATTGCGACAAGGTGGCCTAGGTGAAGGCTGTCAGCAGTTGGATCGTAGCCAGTATAATAAGAAACTTGACCTTCTTCTAGGGCTTTACGCAAAGCTTCTTCATCAGTCGTTTGAAAAATCAAACCACGCTCTTTTAGCTCATCAAAAATGTGCATGTGTCTTTTCTCCTTTTTAAAATTATTGTTTCTAACTATTGTATCACAAACTTGGGCAATAGCCTAGCAGAATAGGGAAGAAAGTGGCTATTTTATTGAAAGTTTCCCTTTTGTGGTATAATAGATAGAGTGAGGAAATCCATGCAAAATCAATTAAATGAATTAAAACAAAAAATGCTGGAATTTTTCCAGCTAGTAAAATCAAAAATAAATCTTAAAAAATCAGTGAAAGTCTCAGAAGAGAAGAAGTCGGATGGGACAGGTGGGAAAATCCTGTCTATCCTGGGGGGCATTTTAGTTGCTATCAAGGGAATTTTGAATACTCTCTTTATTCTAGGCTTTATCGGTGGGCTTTTTGGTGCTGGTCTAGCTCTTGGTTATGGAGTTGCTTTGTTCGATAAGGCTAAGGTTCCGCCAGCGGAGGACTTGGTCAAGCAGGTTAAGAATGTTTCTTCAATCTCAGAAATTGTTTATGCAGATGGGAGTGTCATTGCTTCTATCGAGAGTGATCTACTGCGAACTTCTGTCTCATCTGAGGAAATATCGGACAATCTTAAAAAGGCTATCGTTGCAACTGAGGACGAACATTTTCTTGAACATAAAGGGGTTGTACCCAAAGCTGTGATTCGGGCGACCTTGGGAACCTTTGCAGGTTTGGGCTCGTCTAGTGGGGGCTCGACCTTGACTCAACAGTTAATCAAACAACAAGTGGTCGGAGATGCTCCGACTTTGGCTCGTAAGGCTACAGAAATTGTTGATGCCCTTGCCTTGGAACGCAGTATGAGTAAGGATGAAATCTTGACCACCTATCTCAATGTTGCTCCCTTTGGTCGAAATCATAAAGGACAGAATATTGCAGGTGCCCAGCAAGCTGCTGAAGGAATTTTCGGTATCGATGCCAACAAGCTGAGTATTCCCCAAGCGGCCTTCCTAGCAGGTTTGCCACAGAGTCCGATTACTTATTCTCCTTATGAAAATACTGGAGAGTTAAAGAGTGATGAAGACTTAGAACTTGGTTTGAAACGGGCCAAGGATGTTCTGTACAACATGTACCGTACGGGTGCTCTGACTCAGGAAGAATACGACCAGTACAAGGATTATAATCTCAAACAAGACTTCTTGCCATCAGGTACTGTCAATGTTGTTTCGAGGGATTATCTCTACTTTACAGCTATGGCTGAAGCGACAGACCGTATGTATGATTATTTAGTTCGACAGGACAATGTCTCTAACCAAGAGTTGAAAAATGAAGCGATTCGAAAGGCTTATCATGAGAGAGCTGAGCAGGAACTAAGTAATGGTGGCTACCAAATTACTACAACGATCAATAA
>CAJPJN010000105.1:0-5875 GCA_905369855.1 Streptococcus oralis
ATTTGAATATAGTTTCGGAATACTTCATTCTGTACTTTATAGTCATTAGCGAAATTTTGTAAATGGTTATTGAAAAAAACTTGCCAGTCTACAGAAGTAATTTTCCCATTAGCATCTGTATTATAACGAGTTCTATATTTCATCACGGAATTAACAGCTTTTACTGCAGTCTCCTCGTTAGATACGTCGTTTATTTTTATACCACTAGTAATAACACTGTCTTTTTTCCCATATTCGTTCCCCTGAGAATCAATATTATAGGCAATTTCCGCCCTAAAAGCATTATTCTTATCTAATGCTTTACCGTTACGTGGGTCGTTAGATCCTGTGTTTTCGATTGAGTTAGATTCTGATTTTTTCTCAGTGTTTTCTGCTTTTTTACCTACAGTTGGTTGTCCGTTAGTAGTATCTACTGCTGGAGTTTCTTTTTTCTCTACAGGTTTTGCTTTTAATTTAGTGTTCACTGTAGTTACTAATTTACTGTAAGCTTTTGTAATTTCGTCTTGAGTTGTTGCGTTTGCTAATGTAGCTTTTGCAGCTTCTAAGTCAGCTTTTAATACCGCAACACTCTCTTCTGTTTTGCTTTCGTATGTTCCGTTAGCTAATTTTGCTTCGATTTCTGCAATGTAGTTTTCAAGTTTAGTTTTATCTAAAGCTTTAACTTCTTTTGCAGTTTCTCCATCAAGTTTTGCTGCTACAGCTGGTGTTGTGGCAACTTCTGGCTTTATTTCTGCTACAGCAGCAGGTGCCTCATAAGTCTTGCCATCTCCGTTCGGTGTAGGGTTAACATCCCCAGTAGTCGAGTTGTTTGCTACAGTAGTTTCTGCTGTGTTTGCATGAACCACTTGAGTAGCTAAGCTAGCTCCGACCGCAAAAACAAGAGAACAACCAAACAGGAAGTGCTTTCCTTTTTTAATCATTCTCCAGTTCTTTTGCTCTGCATTTTTACGATTAAAATACATTACATTTTCTCCTTTTGATTTCTAAAAATAGCATGTAGTACACATACACATACACATACACATACACTCAACATTATAATTTATACGAGCAGATTTGTCAACCATATTAATTATTTTCCATTATTTTCAGAAAATTACAGGATTTAACTTATTTATTATATTATAATGTTACAATAAAAATAAAATCCATCTTTTCTTAAAAACTATGATAAATACCATTTTTCGAATACTTATAAAGAGTATATTGATTTTACCTACAGCTAGCTCATCCATTTTGAGTGTCAAAAAGTAGAGAACTATGAAAGTAAAGCTTATCAGATACCAATACTCTTCGAAAATCTCTTCAAACCACGTCAGCTTCCATCTGCAACCTCAAAACTAGTGTTTTGAGCAACCTGCAGCTAGCTTCCTAGTTTGCTCTTTGATTTTCATTGAGTATAAACTATGGTCAAGAAGAAATCATTCTCTCTGACCATCTCTTTGAAGCATTACAAGCCGTCTAGGGGTCTGCATTTTTTCCTCTTCAAAAAAAGCCCCATACTATCTGGTATTCAGGAATTCCTGTTACAGATAGTATAGAGCTCAAACAACAGTTACATAACTGCAACTGCTTTTCTATTCTTGCATGGTGTAACCAACACCACGCACGGTTTTAATGTAGCTTTTTTGACCTTTTACATCAAGCTTGCTACGTAGATAACGGATATAGACATCCACGATATTCGTTTCGGTCGCACTTTCATACTTCCAGACACTTTCCAACAACTGCTCACGAGTCAGAACTTTCTTGCTTCCCATAAGAGTAGCCAAGAGATCATACTCACGACGCGTCAGAGCAATCATCTCCTCGCCACGATAAACGGTATGATGTTCTACATCCATACGCAGATTGCGGTAAGACGTTGGAACCTTCATCTGACTACAGTGTTGGTCGATAAAGTCCCGACCTCGGAAAATCGCTGAAATACGAGCCACCAAATTATCAATAATAACCGGCTTATAGATGTAAGAAACGGCAAAGCGTTGGATTGTCTCAATCTGATCTTGCAATTCTTCACGATGGTCCAAGACCATGATGACTGAGGCTGGCTTAGTCCGACTCAGCTTGTCTGCAAAATCCTGGGCTGTCATATCCCCCAGATGAGCATTCAATAAAATCAAGTCATAGTCTGTCTGAAGAGCCATGGAGAGGGCTTTTTGCCCCTCCTCAACCTGATCAACTCGGTATTGCTCTTTTTGGAGCTCCAAACTTAAAAAATGAGCTAGATTTCGTTCTTTCTCAAGTAATAAAATCCGTTTCCCCATGGCAGACCTACTTATTTTTCGTCATACCAAGAGTAGTGGAAGGTTCCTTCTTTATCTTTACGTTGGTAAGTGTGGGCACCAAAGTAATCACGTTGCGCTTGGATCAAGTTAGCTGGAAGGTCAGCTGAACGGTAGCTATCAAAGTAAGTAATAGCTGCTGAAAAAGTTGGCACTGGCACACCAGCTTGAACAGCAAGAGCTACGATATCACGCACTGCTTGTTGGTACTTAGCAGTAACATCCAAGAAGTACTCATCCAAAAGAAGGTTAGCAAGGTCTGCATCACGGTTGTAAGCATCTGTAATCTTTTGCAAGAAACGAGAACGGATGATACAGCCATCACGCCAGATAGATGCGATGTCTGCAAATGGCAAGTTCCAGTTGTTTTCTTTAGAAGCTACACGCAATTGAGCAAAACCTTGTGCGTATGAAATGATTTTTGAGAAGTAAAGAGCTTGACGGATTTTTTCAATCAACTCAGCCTTGTCTCCTTCAAATTGGAAGGCAGCTGGTTTTGGAAGAACCTTGCTAGCATGTACACGTTCTTCTTTGTAAGTTGAAATGTAACGTGCAAATACTGACTCAGTGATTAGTGACAATGGCACACCAAGGTCAAGAGATGATTGGCTAGTCCATTTACCAGTTCCCTTGTTACCTGCGGCATCAAGAATGTAGTCTACGATTGGTCCATCTTGACCTTCATCGTCTTTACGGCTCAAGATATCAGCTGTGATTTCGATCAAGTAGCTGTCCAATTCGCCCTTGTTCCACTCAGTAAAGATTTCAGCCATATCTTCTGCAGAAAGGCCTAACAAGTGTTGCATCAAGTCATAGCTTTCTGCGATCAATTGCATATCACCATACTCGATACCGTTGTGAACCATTTTCACATAGTGACCAGCTCCATCAGGACCGATGTAAGTCACACATGGTTTGCCATCTTCTGGTGCTTTAGCTGAGATTTCTTCAAGAACATCCGCAACCAATTCGTAGGCCTCTTTTTGTCCACCAGGCATGATAGAAGGACCTTCAAGGGCACCTTTTTCACCACCAGAAACCCCAGTACCGATAAAGTTGATACCTGAGTTTGCCAATTCTTCATTACGACGGATTGTATCTTTGTAGAAAGTATTTCCTCCGTCAATCAAGATATCACCTTTGTCAAGGTGTGGAAGAAGGGCTTGAATTGTAGCATCTGTACCAGGTCCAGCTTGAACCATGAGCATGATACGACGAGGTTTTTCGATTGAGTTTACAAAACTTTCAACGTCATAGCTTGGTACAAAGTTCTTTTCAGGATGGCAAGCAATTACATCTTCAGTTTTTTCTTTACTACGGTTGTAAATAGCAACTGTGTAACCACGAGATTCAATATTAAGGGCAAGGTTACGACCCATTACGGCCATACCTACGACACCAAAGTTAGCTTTTGTCATTTGACACTCCTCTTGTTTAATTTGTTTTATTTTATCATTTTTACTTTTGAAAAGAAAGAATTTTGTAACGACTGCTTAGTAGTCCAAGGAATCCGCATGTCCAGAACCATTTCCAACAAAGTATCCTGTCTTACAGTTAAGGGTAAAGAGATAGGTTCCATCTGGCTTATAGAGGTTGTAATAACCATTGCCATTAACGATATTGACTCGTTCAAGGATGTATTGGTTACCAGTGATATAGCCACGTGAACGTGAAGTCGCTAGAATGTGTTCTAAGACACCATCTGCAAAATCCCAGGCAGAGTTGTTACTATCATCAATAGCAGACTGATTATAAGAAACACGACTCGCACTTCTTTGAACAGCAACTCCTGCACTTGATACACCCATATTGACTTCACTACGAGAACTTCTAGTTTCATTTGATGCCGTATTTGAACTACTTGGTTTTGTCTCACTAGTCGCATTTGAACTTGCTTGACTTGAACTGCTAGTTTGACTTGAACTTGAGCTAGAAACACTTGTTTGCTGGCTCTTACCAAGGCTAATAGCCTTATCTAGCACTTTATCAATCTCAGTATTGCCAGTTTTAATATCCGTAAATTTAGCATCCGATTTGACTTTGGCATTGGTATCCAAAACCCCATCCACAATAGCTGGTTTCTCAAATTGAGCATTGACATCTTGAATGGCCTTGATTTGCGTTTCAAGGCTGTCATACTTAGATTTTGCAAGCGTATATTCACGACTACCTTCCAGCTTATCAAGTAAGGTTTTCAGTTGAGTCAGTTTATCAAACTGGCTATTTTTTAAAGCCGTTTTGTTGCTATCTGTATAGAAGGCATCATATAAATTATTGAATTCTTCCACATCTGACTGCGTATTTGTAGTTGATTGAGAAGTTTGGATTTCCTTGGTCGAACGAGCCACTTGACGATAAACATAATAACCAGTTCCAAGGATAAGAACCACTAAGGCTGCTAGAATACCATAAAGCACCCATTTCTTCTTACTATTTCCATCTTCACTATCTGTCACTCGATAAAGTGTTGGAATATCTTCAGTCTCAAATTCTTCTACAAGAGGAGTTTCTGAAACTCGTGTTAATTCTAAATCATCAAACTGACTCAATTCATCTTCTGAAGCTGGAGAAGTTACTCCTGTTTCCTCCCGAAGCTCTTGAAGTAAATTATCCAGAGTCTGAGTCTCCTCTATCTCTTCTACCTCTTCTTTTTCAACTAAATCATCCTTGCTAAACTGACGCGTTTCAAAATTATCTGCCTCAATTTCATCTTTATGTTGTTTCACATACTTGTCCAAGATAGAATCTCCAGGCAATACACCTGCTTCCACCTCTTCATTTTTTAGCATGGCTTCTCCAACCGTTAGCTCTTTGGCATCATCAAAATCAAATTGAGCTTCTTGATGTTCTGTTATATGACGATCATGTCTTTTCTTACTCATGAGTTTTCCTTCCTACTTTACTTCCTGACGTTTAACACGCTGACCAAAATATTGATACAAATCAACTTTTAAAGTTCCATTGTACAACTTGCGCTTCTTGTCTGCCTGACTGCCATACTTGGTCTCAAAGGCTTCATCACTGGTTAAGATAAACTTACTCCACGTTTTCAGCGGTTCAAATACCTGGCCCATTTCAGCATATAACTTGGTAACCCCTTCATCATCTGACAAACGTTCCCCATAAGGCGGATTGGAAATAATTACTCCATTGATTTTATCAGAACGTAAATCCTGCACGCGCATCTGCTTAAAGGTAATATCTCCTGCAACACCTGCTACTTGAGCATTGGCCTTAGCAATTTCCACCATACGTGCATCGATATCACATCCCATGATATCCAGTTCCAGCTCACGATCCACTTTCTTAGCCGCCTCTGTGCGCACTTCTTGAATCAAGCGATCACTAATCCAGTTCCATTCCTCAAAAGCAAAGGAGCGACGAAGCCCTGGAGCCATCTTTCTAGCAATCATAACTGCCTCGATACAGAAAGTTCCTGAACCACAGGTCGGATCAATCAAGGGCTTGTCTGGATACCAGTTAGAGAGTTGCAAAATGGCTGCCGCCATATTTTCCTTGATAGGAGCGCCACCTTTTTCCGTACGATAACCACGTTTAAAGAGGCTAGTCCCTGTCGTATCAATCATGAC
>CAJPJN010000106.1:0-5812 GCA_905369855.1 Streptococcus oralis
ATACTGAGGCCTTGACCTTGTATATTTTTCCAGCAACTTTAAAGAAGTAGACGGTGTCTCCCTTGATAACAGCTGATTTAAGGTCTGCTACCACACCCTTGATACTTTCTGTGGTTGCATTGTCAATTTCAAGATCGTTTTTATTGGCGTACTTGCTGAGTAGCTCTTCCACTGTCGTAGCTACGATAACATTTTGGTACTCGACTGCGTCTACCAGAGCGTACTCTTTGACCAAGCCAGCATTATCCTTCAAACCCATGATGTACAAAGGCTTGTCATTGAGGTTGATGAGGATTGGGAAGGTTGCCTTGTAGGATTTCTCCTGAACAGCACCTTCTGCTGATTCACGGGCTGATTCTTCGGTCGCAGAAGCCAAGCTATACTTAGTGATTTCTCCTGTTCTCATATTTTCAAGAATGAAACCAAGATTACTTTCATCCGCATTAGCCGACGTCACACCTGTGTAGAGGTAGATGTCATTCCCGATAGACAAGTAATTATAGCCCTTGGTAGTCTGGGTCACATTTTTCTTGGAAATCATAGCATTCCAGAAACCGTCCTTGTACTTGCCGTTATAGTTGATTTGCTCGATGGTTTCCTCAGCTGGATAAACACGGTCCACCCATTCTGGAACATCTGCCAAGCTGTATTCCTTGGTTTCTCCATTTGTGGCATCCAAGATAATGACTGAAACAGGACGGGGAACCGCAAGTCCAAATTGCTTTTGGTAAACCGTTGCTACATAGAAAGGATTGCCCTCATCGTCCACCTCAAAAGATGGAGTCTTGAAGATTTTAGTTGGGTACTTCAATCGGAGGTGACGCTTGACATCGCGGTTAAAATACTCCGAGTCTGAATATTTGATTGGTGTCTTCAAGTCCACCAAATTCGCATTTCCAGTTACCATGTCCACCTTGATATACTCGCCGATTCCCTTAGCTTGATTATTAAACCACTTGATAGGATCTGCATATTCTAGTGGCGTAACCCGATAAGGCTTTCCATCAATCGTCAGTTGGGTATAGGTATCTGCGGCTACATATTGCGACACCTTATCCGTTAGAGAACCCAAGTAGCGGTCACCAATTTTCTCAGCAGTACTTCTATCTAAAATAGGAACCTTACTGGTGTCACTCTTAGGAAATTCAGTAAAGTCTTTTTCCGTAACCGTGACTACATTGGCATAATTTTTAGCCTGAAAAATGCTAGAAGTCACCAAGGAAACCAAGGCTGCTAAGAGAAGAATTCCTCCAATAGAAGCTAAAAGGATTTTCCCTAACCGATTGATTTTGAAACCCTCAAGATTTAAGGCAGCTTCCGCTTTGCCATGACGCACATGAACCGTTTTGACAAGGTTTATCCCCTTGCCAAAGCCAAATAAGATTGCCACAACTAACAAATGTCCACAGAGGAAGAAGAGAAATTCCCAGCTGGTCAGGTTAAGGGGCGGTAAAAAGATATACCAAGTCGTTGCAATAAAAATAAGTTCAAAGACTATCCGTTTCATTTGCTTTCCTCCTAAATGATTCGTCCTTCCAAGTGATCCAGTTCATGCTGGCAAATCTGGGCTGGGAAGCCTGTCAAAGTAATGATCTGTTCCTGCCACTTGCTGTCACGATAGGCAACCCTTATGGTTTCATAACGGGTCGTCGGTCGAACCCCAGCCAAGGACAAACAACCTTCCTCTGTCTCATAAGGTCCTTCAGAGGACAGGAGCACTGGATTAAACATGACCATGGGAACCAAGCCAAGATTAAAGATAATCACGCGCTTCTGCACCCCAATCATATTGGCAGCCAGACCAACACAGGTCTCACGATTCGCTAAAAGCGTATCCTGTAAATCTCTGGCAAGATAAAGGTCTTCCTGACTTGCCGGCTGAGACACCTGAGATAAAAACAAAATATCCTTCACAATTTTCTTTTCCACTTCCTCACACTCCTCTTACTTTTTACTATATTATAGCAATTATAGCATAAAAGCCGATAACTGCAAGCCCTTTCCCTTAACTGTAGCAAAAAGCCATCCGAAGATGACTTTCTTTTTAAATCGCATTCTTATCAAAGCCAAGTTTACGTTGAACAAACTTAACAATTTCGACAATAATAATCATTGAGAAGCTTCCGCCCATAACGATTCCCCATTGTGATAAGTCTAGTTTGGTTACGTGGAAGATTCCTTCAAGTGGTTCTACGACGATTGTTGCCATAAGAAGGATGAAGGATACCAAGATGGACCAGTTGAAGGTCTTAGACTTGAATGGACCAACTGTCAAGATGGATTGGTAAACAGACTTGACATTGTAAGCATGGAAGAGCTGAATCAAACCAAGGGTTGCAAAGGCCATAGTTAGGGCATCTGCGTGAATGGCATGATTATCACCCACATGAACTGGGTAAGCAATTGCAAGACCATAAACACTCATAACAATAGCTGCTTGGAGTACACCTTGATAAATGATAGAACTGAAAACACCACCTGAGAAGAAGCTTGCCTTGCGTCCACGTGGTTTATGGTTCATGACACCAGGCTCAGCAGGTTCAACACCTAGTGCAATTGCTGGGAAGGTATCCGTTACTAAGTTGATCCACAAGAGATGAACTGGCTGCAAGACATCCCAACCAAACAAGGTTGATAGGAAGATGGTTAATACTTCAGCAGTATTTGCAGAAAGCAGATACTGAATAGTCTTTTGAATGTTTGAGAAGACCTTACGTCCTTCTTCAACTGCAACAATGATAGTCGCAAAGTTATCATCTGCAAGAATCATGTCAGAAGCTCCCTTAGAAACCTCTGTACCAGTGATTCCCATACCGATACCGATATCGGCTGTTTTCAGAGCTGGCGCATCATTGACACCGTCACCTGTCATGGCAACGACCTTACCTTGTTTTTGCCAAGCCTTGACGATACGAACCTTGTGTTCTGGAGATACACGGGCATAAACAGAGTATTGCCCAACTACTTTTTCAAAGGCTTCATCAGATAGTTCGTTGAGTTCAGCACCAGTTAAAACATGACCTTCTGTATCGTTGACATCAATGATTCCCAAACGTTTGGCAATAGCTTCTGCAGTATCTTGATGGTCACCCGTAATCATGATTGGACGGATTCCAGCTTCCTTAGCCACACGAACAGCCTCAGCTGCCTCAGGACGTTCAGGGTCAATCATCCCAATCAAACCAGTAAAGATTAAATCATTTTCAAGCTCTTCAGAAATGAGGTTTTCTGGAATGCTATCGATAATCTTATAAGCACCTGCAAGGACACGCAAGGCTTGGTGAGCCATTTCAGAGTTGTTTGTGTGAATGAGGTTTGTAACCTTCTCGTCAATCGGAGCAATATCCCCAGCCTTATCACGAAGAACACAACGTTTTAAGAGTTGGTCTGGCGCACCCTTGACTGCTACAAGGAAACGACCATCTGGCAATGGGTGAACCGTTGACATGAGCTTACGGTCAGAGTCAAATGGCAACTCAGCTACACGAGGATATTTCTCTAAAAATCCTTTGACATCGTAGCCCTTGTCCAAGGCATATTGGATAAAGGCTGTTTCGGTTGGGTCACCAATCAGGTTGCCTTCCACATCGATTTTCGTATCATTGGCCAAGACAACTGAACGAAGTAGGGGCATGTCCAAGCCGAGTTCAATGTCATCAGCTGAGTCATGTAGGACTGCATCGTAGAAGACTTTTTCAACTGTCATCTTGTTCATAGTCAGCGTACCAGTCTTATCAGAAGCGATGATTTCAGTTGAACCGAGGGTTTCTACAGCTGGCAACTTACGAACAATAGAATTTCGTTTGGCCAAAACTTGAGTACCAAGGGCAAGAACGATGGTCACGATAGCAGGAAGTCCTTCTGGGATAGCTGCAACAGCAAGCGCAACAGAGGTCATCAACTCACCAAGTGGATTTTTCCCTTGAATGAAGACACCCACTACAAAAGTAACAAGGGCAATGACCAAAATTGCATAGGTCAAGACCTTAGAAAGGTTGTTCAAGTTTTGTTTGAGTGGTGTATCCGTCTCATCCGCATCTTGAAGCATACCTGCGATATGACCAACTTCCGTGTACATCCCTGTATTGACAACAACACCAAGACCACGACCATAAGTCACATTTGAGTTTTGGAAGGCCATATTGACACGGTCCCCAATACCAGCATCTGCAGCAAGTTCAACTGTCAAGTCTTTTTCGACTGGCACAGACTCACCTGTAAGAGCTGCTTCTTCGATTTTAAGAGAGTTGGCTTCTAGTAAACGTAGGTCTGCTGGTACTACATCACCTGCTTCGAGGGCAACGATATCACCTGGTACCAATTCTTTAGAGTCAATCTCCGCCATATGCCCATCACGAAGAACGCGGGCAGCTGGACTAGACATGGATTTGAGAGCTTCGATAGCTTCTTCGGCTTTTCCTTCTTGGTAAACACCAAAGGCAGCATTGATGATTACCACTGCTAAGATGATAATGGCATCTGCGATATCTTCCCCACCAGAAGTCACAACTGACAAGATTGCTGCTGCAACTAGGATAATAATCATCAAATCCTTAAATTGCTCGATAAATTTGACCAGGATTGATCGTTTCTCGCCTTCTTCGAGTTCATTGTGGCCAAATTCTGCAAGGCGCTTTTCCGCCTCACTTGATGACAAACCTTGCTCGGTCGCATCCACAGCCTTCAAGACCTCTTCAGGACTCTGAGTGTAAAACGCTTGGCGTTTTTGTTCTTTTGACATGTGTCTCCTCCTTGACATTGTGTGCAAAACAGACTCTCTTTTCCCATCGTATCTTTTCACGACAAACAAAAAGAGACCTGTTAATCATAACAAGTCTCGCTGTTTAAGATAGTGCCGGAAAGCATACTTTTCAGTATAAAATTCGGAATGACGACACTATCACAGGTTTCTGCCAGCTACTCCCTTGAGTAGTACTATTATACCAAATTTTGAAAAGTTTTCAAGGATTAAAAATCCTATGAAATTCTATCCTTGTCAAAAGTACGGTCACTAATGATATATCTCGGACGACGTTTCGTTTCTAGATAAATCTTTCCAACATACTCGCCAATTACGCCCAAACTAATCAATTGAACCCCACCAAGTAAACTGACTATTGCATAAGTGCTGGCCCACCCTGCCACAACCGAACCAGCAAACTTGCTCCATAAAACCCAAATAATCAATAGAAAGCTAAAGAGTGACGTCAAAACACCAAGGCTTGTAATAAACCGAATTGGTTTGATCGATAAACTGGTAATACCATCCATAGCCAAACCAAGCATTTTAGATACTGGATCATGGCTCTCACAAGCAATTAGTTCATGGCGTTTATATGAAACATAAGAATATTTAAAACCCACTAAAGGCATTAAACCACGAAGAAAAAGATTAACTTCAGTGAATTTTTCTAATTCCTTCAAGAATCTTTTAGAAACCAATCGATAGTCGGCATGATTAAAAACAACTTCTGCTCCAAATAGGCGTAGCACCTTATAGAAACCTTCAGCTGTAATTCGTTTAAAAGCAGAGTCCGTATCACGGTTATCACGTACACCATATACAATTTCAGAACCACTTTTATATTCTTCAATCATTTTGTCCATCCAATTGATATCATCTTGCCCATCAGCATCGATGGTAATAACAATATCAGCAAACTGAATAGCCTCATACATACCTGCAAGAACACTGCTTTGATGCCCCCTATTACGACTTTGTGACACACCAACCACATAAGGAATAGATTTAGCATAACTTTCAATCAGTTCCCAAGTCCGATCTTTACTACCATCATTTACATACATTACC
>CAJPJN010000107.1:0-5805 GCA_905369855.1 Streptococcus oralis
GCTGTCATCAAAGAGGCTGGTGCAGATGGAATCTACCTCAGCGTGCAAAGTATCCAAGATCAACGAGTGTCGGCAGCAGATTATCAAGCCGTCATTGCACCAAGCGAGATAACTGTTCTGGAAGTAGCGAGTGCTGTTGGTGGCGTCACTGTTCTTCATATCTGTGGTTACGAGGGGGCGCGAAATGATATTCACCTTTTTGCAGACTATCCAGCCCAAGTCTTTAACTGGGCTGTAGGACCAGAGGGAATCACTCTCAAGGAAGGTCGTGAGATTTTCAAGGGGCGTACTGTCTTGGGAGGATTTGAAAATGGGAAAGAGGGTCTCCTCTATAGAGGCAGTAAGGAAGAAATCCAAGCTGAAACCAAACGATTGATAGAAGAAACAGGCAAAGAGGGCCTCATACTAGGAGCAGATTGTACCATTCCGAGCGATATTGCAGTGGAGCGTATCCAGTGGGTGAGAGAAGCAGTAGCTAAACAAAGGAGAAGAATATGAGTAAGAAAACATGGATTATTGGTGGAGTTGCGGTTGTGGCAGTGCTTGGAGCAACGATTGTTGGTAGAACTTTGGCAGGATCATCTGCTAAAGGTGCAGATGCAGCTTCATCTGGACAAGTGACAACTTTAAAGGTTGCCCATACCCAAAACTATGTCCCTTATGATTTTATTGACGAAAAAGGTGAATCAGATGGTTATGAAGTCGCTGTTTTAAAGGCGGTTGATGAGAAATTAGCAGATTATAAATTTGAGTATACTGGAACTAGTGATGACGATCTCTTGATTGGACTTGAGTCTGGCAAGTACGATATTGGAACTAAAGGTGCTTGGTATACAGATGAACGGGCTAAGAAATTCATTATTCCATCTGAGCCAGTAGGAGCCAGCATTATTGGTTTTACTGTTAGAAAAGAAGATGAAGCCAAATATAAGAATATTGATGATTTCGCCAAAAACAAAGGCAAATTAGTACCCATCTCTCCTCAAAATGCCCAGTGGAATGTTATCAATAGTTATAATGACAAGCACAAGGATACACCGATTGAGTTGACAGCAGCTGAATCCTTCAAAGTAGCAGATGCTTATGCTTGGGTTTTAGAAGGACGTTATGATGCTTTCTTTGATATTAAGCTGTCTTTTGAAAAAGCAGTAACATCAGAGGATGGTTCTTACCACCAATATGCGGACAAACTTAGCTGGTTCCCTTATAAAGGAATTCCAACCTATCCCTTGATTCACCGTGATGAAAAGGGTGAGAAGTTTGCTAAAGAGTATGAAAAAGCTATTAAAGAATTAAAAGAAGACGGTACTCTAGCGAAACTTTCTCAAAAATACTTTAAAGAAGACGTCTTTAGCTACGTTGATAAAGATTAGATGAACAATCAGGCATGTTATACTCTTCGAAAATCTCTTCAAACCGCGTCAACGTCGCCTTGCCGTAGGTATGGTTACTGACTTCGTCAGTTCTATCCACAACCTCAAAACAGTGTTTTGAGCTGACTTCGTCAGTTTCATCTACAACCTCAAAAACATGTTTTGAGCTGACTTCGTCAGTCTTATCTACAACCTCAAAGCAGTGCTTTGAGCAACCTGCGGCTAGTTTCCTAGTTTGCTCTTTGATTTTCATTGAGTATAAAATAAGCAAATCAGCAAGAAACCCACGACAAGATAATCTTGACGCGGGTTGTAGTTTCAAAAAAATATCAATTGACCTGACTAGCAATCTGTAGGAGTGCCTTTTCAAAAAGGAAACTCTTTTCATAAAGACCTGTCTTAATCTGATAGTCTGTCTCAATCAAATAAGAAATAGCTTGCTTCAAAAAGCTCAAAGAAAGTCCTCTTGAATCCCTCAACGCAAACTTGATTTGATAGGGATTAGGATTTCGTCCGAGAAAACTACCTAAACTACTTGCAATCTGCGATTCTGTTTGACCAGACTCTGCCAAAATCTTCACCTGAGTAAAAGTCCGAAATTGTCCTAGCATGACTGCAATCAGTTTGATTTCATCTTCCCCTTGCAAGGTCAAGTCTCTAACCAAGTCACGCGCCTGATCCATCTTTTTAGTCAGAATAAACTGAGTTAAATCAAAAATATTGTCCTGCAAGGTCTTGGGAATTGCGTTAACAATATCCTCTTCCTCGATAACAGAGTCTTCCTTATAGGACTGTAAAAAGAGGAGATTTTTCTGGATTTCGCTAAATTGAAAACCCGACTTGATAAGAAGATTTTCAAAAGAATGATTGGCAAACTGCAGACCTTGTTTCTGACTCCACTTTTGGAAATACTGGCGCAATTCTTGTTCTTTGGCTTCTACTGCATCAAAAACCTTGGCATCACGCTTAAGTAATTTAACCAACCGTCTTTTGCTATCCAGCTTTCCTTCTGCAAAGATTAACAACTTGGTTGTTGGTGAAGGATTATCAAGGTATTCCTCAAATGACTTGAGCTCATCATCTGTCAAAAAGCGCTTTTTAGCAGTCGTGATATCGACAAAATGATCCAATATCACGATTTTCTCATCCGCAAAGAAAGGAAGGCTGACCAACTCCAGTTCCACATCCTTGTAAACCACTTCTTTCATATCAAAGTAGGCAAAGTTGCGGTCGGCAGAATCATAGCAAATCTGTCTCAGCACTTGACTCTTCATTACTTCAAACTGACCCTGGTCTGTCCCTGTAAATAGGCTCAGACTAGGTAAATTTGATAAAGTCAACTTCTGACTTTCTTCAATGGCTAGCATCTTCTCTCCTTTCTTCTGATTTTTTAATGAATTTAATCAATATAGCGCAATTTCCCACGGAAATCTTCTAGGCTTTCGTACCCTTTTTCCGCCATGATTGCTTTCAGTTCATTGGTAATACGATCAAAAGCACCAACTCCTTCTTTGTGAAGGGTAGTTCCCTCCTGCACCATACTAGCTCCACAGAGGATATGTTCAAAGGCATCTCTACCAGTCAGAACGCCACCTGTTCCGATGATTTGGATTTGAGGATTTAAACGTTGATAAAAAGCATGAACATTCGCTAGAGCAGTCGGTTTGATGTACTCTCCCCCAATCCCACCGAAACCATTTTTAGGACGAATAACGACAGACTCATCTTCTAAATAAAGGCCGTTTCCGATAGAGTTGACGCAGTTGACAAACTTAAGAGGATACTTGTTGAAAATAGCTGCCGCTTGGTCAAAGTGAACAATATCAAAATATGGTGGCAATTTAATTCCCAGAGGTTTGGTAAAATAGGCAAATACCTCTGCCAAAATCCGGTCTGTTGTCTCAAAATCATAGGCAATCTGAGGTTTACCTGGAACATTTGGACAGGAAAGGTTTAGTTCAGTCAGACCACGAAAATCACTCTCTTGGACTTTTTTCAAGATAGTATGGGTTTCCTCTGGAGACATGCCGACTAGAGATAGGAAGAAAGTTCGGTTTGGCTCTTTTTCTTGCAAATCCAAAAGATAATCCAAATAATAGTCTAAGCCATTATTCGGCAAGCCCATAGAGTTGATGGAACCAAGTGGAACATCTTGATAACGTGGCTCAGGATTTCCCTGACGAAAGTCCAAAGTCGCTGTCTTTGTGACAAAGGTTCCTGCCGCTGAGTTTTTAACCCCTTCTAGCTCCTCTATCGTCATACAAGCCACACCTGCTGCATTCATGAAACAATTGTCAAACTCAAAACCAGCAATTTGCGTTTTTGTTGATACCATTTTTGATCCTCCAGATTCCTTTTATTGCTAATATTATACCATATTTTCAGATTTTCTCTTTGAGAAAGATATTTACAAGAAAAAGGTTCGTTTTTTATCTACTTTCAAAAAGTCTCAAAACTAAATTGATAGAATTTTTAGAAAATTTTTGTTTTTCTCTTTACAGTTAAAAAAATTTCTGCTATAATGACACACATAATTAAATTAGAATTTAAGGAGAACGATATGACATCTGCTAAAGAATATATCCAAAGCGTGTTTGAAACTGTGAAAGCTCGTAACGGGCACGAGGCTGAATTCCTCCAAGCTGTTGAAGAATTTTTCAACACTTTAGAACCTGTATTTGAAAAACACCCTGAGTATATCGAAGAAAATATCTTGGCACGTATCACTGAGCCAGAACGCGTGATTTCTTTCCGTGTTCCTTGGGTTGACCGTGATGGAAACATTCAAGTAAACCGTGGTTACCGTGTTCAATTCAACTCAGCTGTTGGACCATACAAAGGCGGACTTCGTTTCCACCCAACTGTAAACCAAGGGATTTTGAAATTCCTCGGATTTGAACAAATCTTCAAAAATGTCTTGACTGGACTTCCTATCGGTGGAGGTAAAGGTGGATCAGACTTCGATCCTAAAGGTAAAACAGATGCTGAAGTGATGCGCTTCTGCCAAAGCTTCATGACTGAATTGCAAAAACACATCGGACCATCACTTGACGTACCTGCTGGTGATATCGGTGTTGGTGGACGTGAGATTGGTTACCTTTACGGTCAATATAAACGCCTAAACCAATTTGATGCTGGTGTCTTGACTGGTAAACCTCTTGGATTTGGTGGTAGCTTGATTCGTCCAGAAGCAACTGGTTACGGTTTGGTTTACTATACTGAAGAAATGCTTAAAGCTAACGGTAATAGCTTTGCTGGTAAGAAAGTGGTTATTTCAGGTTCTGGTAACGTAGCCCAATACGCTCTTCAAAAAGCAACTGAACTTGGTGCAACTGTTATCTCTGTATCTGACTCAAATGGTTATGTCATCGATGAAAATGGTATCGACTTCGATCTTTTGGTTGATGTTAAAGAAAAACGTCGCGCTCGTTTGACTGAGTATGCTGCTGAAAAAGCAACTGCAACATATCACGAAGGTTCTGTATGGACTTACGCTGGAAACTATGACATTGCGCTTCCATGTGCGACTCAAAACGAAATCAACGGTGAAGCAGCTAAACGTTTGGTTGCTCAAGGCGTTATCTGTGTATCTGAAGGTGCCAACATGCCAAGCGACCTTGATGCCATCAAAGTTTACAAAGAAAATGGTATCTTCTACGGACCTGCCAAAGCTGCCAACGCTGGTGGTGTAGCCGTTTCAGCCCTTGAAATGAGCCAAAATAGTCTTCGCCTCTCATGGACTCGTGAAGAAGTTGATGGACGTCTCAAAGACATCATGACAAACATCTTCAACACAGCTAAAACAACTTCAGAAACATATGGTCTTGATAAAGACTACCTTGCAGGAGCTAATATTGCTGCCTTTGAAAATGTAGCAAACGCAATGATTGCACAAGGTATTGTTTAAGAAATATGCTAAAAACCTCAATCAAAACGATCGAGGTTTTTTTGAAGCTTCATCTTCTATCAAAACTTCTTCTTCCATAACATTTTTTATTTTTTTGCCCAAAGATAATAACGTTTCTACATCAGAGGGTTTGCTTGTCCCGAGAGGATTCCAAGTAGAAGATGATAAATTTTCATATTCCTTAGACCGAACTCGAAATTTAATGTTATCCCCCTTGGTGTCTATGTCTACATTTAAGGCTCTCGCCCCCAGTTTAGGCTCCTTATTTTTTATCCTACAGAAAATAACTTCTCCTGATACAATCTCCTTTCCATCACACCAAATCCTAATATTTCTTCCAGATAATTCTACGACAAAATTCTTCACTAGACTACCTTGTATTTTTTTAATTAAAAGAAAACTAATACCAAAAAATACTAATACTATCGTATAAAGAAAAAGAGGTTGTGATTTAAAAAAATCATTCAGTTTTAAATAGAATATAGCCAACTGTATTCCCAATACAGGAAGCATGAGGAACATGGG